>DATBBD010000853.1:0-10339 GCA_036271175.1 Polyangiaceae bacterium
GCTTTCGTCGCTCGCCTCGCCGAGTCGGCCAAGGCGTGGATCACCGGCCCGGCGCAGGACCCTGCCGCGTCGATCGGCCCGCTCATCGATCGCGAGTCGGTCGACCGCGTGAATCGCTACGCCGAAATCGGGGCGCGCGACGGCAAAGTAGTTTTTCGCGGTGCGCTCGGCCCGGCGACGGCGCGCGGCACCTTCGTCGCGCCGGTCATCGTCGCCGACGTTCCCCCATCGTCGCCGCTCGCCGAAGAAGAAGTCTTCGGCCCGGTCCTCGCCGTGATGCGCGCGTCGAGCCTCGACGAAGCGCTCGCGCTCGCGAACGGTACCGCGTACGCGCTCACCGGCGGCCTCTATTCACGAAGCCCTGCGCACATCGAACGCGCGCGCCGCGACTTCGACGTCGGCAACCTGTACATCAACCGGAAAATCACCGGCGCCCTCGTCGCGCGCCAACCCTTCGGCGGCCATCGTCACTCCGGCACCGGCATGAAAGCAGGCGGTCGCGACTATCTCCTCCAATTCGTCGTCGCCCGCACCATCACCGAAAACACCCTCCGCCGCGGCTTCGCCCCTGATTGAACGAAGGGCGCTCGAACATCCATTGGAGCAGGGGATGCCTCCCCCCGGTCGTGCTCCGGCGCCAGCGCCGTCCGCTCGCCCGCCCCCTCCAACGTGGCCAAGCCACGGGAGGGGGGGCGGGCGATGCACGACGTTTGAACAGCGGCACCTCGCGACGAACAATACCTTTGTGCACGCAAGCTGCAGCGTGGCAGCCCTTCGCTCGCCTACTTCTGCACGCGTTTTCGGGGGACGATGACGTCCGGTTCGACGCGGGTGATTTCGTTGGTGGCGCGGTTCCTGTAGCGAGCTTGGTGAATGAGTTTGCCGCCACCGAGGAGGCCGCCGCCTCGGAGGTCGTGGTACATGCGGACTTCGCGCTTGAGGCCTTGTTGAACGGCGGTCTTGCCCTCGGCCGAGTCCTCGTCGGTTTTCCATTGGCCGATGTCGTCGGGGAGCGGCTCGAGCACGCCGAGGCGCATCTCCATCGCGCCGGGCACCTCGCGATAGACGACGAGGAGATAAATCATGCCGCCGATGAAGGCGATGAACACGAGGAAGCCGAAGATGAGAGCCATGGCGCGGGCGTCACGATAGCTCAAGCCGAGACGAAGTCGTCGGGGCGCTTCAGGGCTTCCTCGACGATTTGCGGCGCGTTCTTCGGTTCGATGCCGCGCCAGAAGACGGCCCATTCGCCGACCTTGGCCATGCCGTCGGAGCGCTCGCTGTACCAACTCACGATGGGGTTTTCGATGCGCGCCCGCCAGAAGAACGAGCGGTGGGCCGCGGCGACGGCTTCCCACAGATCGCGACCCATGCCTTCGCCTTGGGCGATGCGTTCGACGGCGAACTTCGTGAGGTACGGCGCGATGTCCCCCGGCTCGAGCACGGCCGCGCTTCGATAATTTTCCTCGACGTAAACGGCGAGAGGCGCGCGCGCGAAAAAGCCGTCGTCGAGTTTCTTCCCGAAGCTCGACTCGAACAGCGCTTTCAGACGAAAAAGGTCGATCGTCCGATAGTCGTCGTAGCGCTCGATGGGGCTGCCGCGCTTCACGAGCGTGCCGGCGCCCTTCACGGTGAAGAGCTCGCGGAGCAAGTTGAGCGGCGACGTGACCGCGGCGACTCTGCCCGAGCAATCGGGGCGAGCGAGAATGCGCTCGAGGTCGGAGAGGAGCTCTGCGTCGTCCGCCGAGAGCGCACCGGGCTCGCGCAGCGCCGGAAGATCGGTGCGAAGGTTCACGACGGGGATGCCGAGCTCGACGTCGACGAGGCCGCCGGGGACCAGGCGCTTCTCCGGCGTCTTCCATTTCAGTCCGCCGCGGCGCCGGAGCACGACGACCTTGTGCGTGCCGAGCGCGCCGACGATGTCGCCGAGTCGATCGATGCCGTCTCCCGGCATCGCCGCCGACGGAGGACCGAACGCGACGATGGGCAGATTTTCTTCGCTGAGCTCGCGCCGCATCTCGTCGGCCAGCGTGGGGTCCGCGGAGTTTTTCACGACCGCGCCGAGGTCGGCGCACCGCTTGGCGAGGCGCTGCGCGGCTTTCTCGGCCGTGTTCGGTTCGAAGAGCCCGACGGCGACCGGCGCGAAGAGACCGAGCTCGCGCAGAAACCTGAGCTGCTCCACCAACGAACCCGTCGCATAGCGAACGACCGCGGCGTCCACGGCGATGATCGCGAAGCTCTCTTTGGGGAGCTCCTGGAAGAGCCGAACGTAGAGCTCGGCCTCGGACCTTCGCCCCACGCTCTCGAGAAAGGCGAGCACGATGCCGGCGGTGTCCGGCGACGGGGTGGCTCTCGTCGTCAAGGGCACCTGCTAGTGGCAGCGATTTAGTAGATTTCTTGCGCGCGGGGATACAATCGTCGCGAGTCACGAAAATGAAACGCTCGCTTTCGACCTGGGTACGGACGATGAACCGCGGCCTCGAGCTTCGGGCCGCATTTCGGACGTCGTCGCGTGGCTTCTTGATGCTCGGCGCGGCGTGGCTCGTCGCGCCGGGGCTTGCCGCCGCCGAGCCCGACCGCGCGATCGCCGTCGATTCGGCGTGTGCCTGGGGCCGCCTCGCCGACGGCACGGGCCACCTGGTTCGATGCCTCACCGAGTCGGAATCGGCCCATCTTCGCGAAACTGCACCCGCGCCGGCGGATGACGCGACGAAGCCGTCCGCGCCCGCGCTCGCGGCGGTCGTGCCCAACGACTTTCGTCCGGAGCCCGCGCCCGCACCCGCACCTGACCCCGTCGAGCCCGCTCCCGAGCCGTCCGATGTGACGAAAGTGCTCGCCGAGGTCGGCAAAATCACGGCCGACGTCGGCGGCTTGCCCGAGGGCACGAAAAACCTGAACAAGGCTCGCGCCCGATATGCGGAATGCGTCGA
Source organism: Polyangiaceae bacterium (assembly GCA_036271175.1). Classification (GTDB taxonomy): domain Bacteria; phylum Myxococcota_A; class Polyangia; order Polyangiales; family Polyangiaceae; genus DASZVB01. Next base: position 2,931 of record DATBBD010000853.1, read on the forward strand.
GAAAAACGGCGGGCTCAGCGCCGAGCGCGGTTCGGTCGAGTTACGGTTTCTCGTGCGCGGCAAGGGACGCGTCGAAGGGATCGGAGTCCAAAAGAAGCACGGCGTGAGCGACGCAGCCGCCAAATGCATCGCCGACGTCGTCGGCCGTCGCTACGTCGGCTATCCAGAAGCCCCCATCGTCGCCGCTACGGCGACCGTGTCGATCATCAAGAAAAAGCGGTGACGCCCGAGCGCCCCGCGAAGGGGAGCCCGTCCCGTTGTCTAGTTCCCAGTCCCAACCCGCTCCGCCGACTGCCGGCAAGGCCACCGCCGACTCGGCTGCGGCCGCGACGTATCGCGCGCGGCTCGGCACTTATGGAAAGCTCGCCGAAGAGCTCGGGGGTCGCTCGCGCCGCGTCTCCAACCTGCGCGGTCTCGCGTTCGGTACCGCGGTCGTCGCTGGCGGGTTCTGGATCTCCGGCGGCCACCCTCAGGCCGGTATGGTCGCGGTCGTCGCGCTCGCGGCGTTCATCGCCCTCGTGATCTTGCACGCGCGCGTCGTCGCTGCGGAGGACGACGCACTTCGGTTCGCTCGCGTGAACCTCGACGCGCTCGCGCGGTGCACCGATCGCTTTCAGGAGCTCGCCGACGACGGAGCGCGGTTCACGTCGGAGGGCCACCCTTACACCGGCGATCTCGACGTGTTCGGGCCCGGGTCGATCTACCAGCGCATCAACGTCGGCCACACGCGGTTCGGCCAGGAAGCTCTGGCGACGTTTTTGTCCGCGCCTGCAGATCCGGCGACCATCCGCCTCAGACAGGAAGCAGCGTCGGCGCTCGCGCCGAAACTCGAAGAGCGGCAGCGGCTCGAGACGCTGTCCATCGCGGTGGTCGAACCGCCACCGGGTACGGGCGACGCGCCGCGGGGTCGGAAACCGACGCCCCGTCACGAGGCGCCCGATCCGGAACCCCTGCTGTCGTGGGCCGAAGGCGAGCCGCAGTTGTCGAAGCGTCGTGCTCTCGTCGTCGTCGCGCACATCCTACCGCTCGCGACGATCGGGCTCTTCGTCGCTGCGCGGGCCGGCGGGCTCCCCAACATCGCATGGGTCGTGCCGCTGCTCGTGCAGATCGCGCTCGTGGTTTCGACCAACGCGGAGGCCGAACGAGTGTTTTCGGCGGTGTCGTCGACGCGCGGGGCGTTTCTCCGCTACGGGCCGATGTTCTCGCTCATCGAAGGCGCGGACCTCGGCTCGACGTTGCTGGGCAAGGTCCGCGGCGCCTTTTTGTCCGGCAAAGTTCGCCCGTCGGACGCAATGCGGAAATTCGAGCGCGTCGTCGGGTGGTTCGATCTCCGGCACAACGGGCTGATTCATCCCTTTGCGAACGCTTTCGCGCTCTGGGACGTTCACTGCGTGCTCCGTCTCGAGGCCTGGCAACGGCTCGCCGGTCGCGACGCACGCGCCTGGTTTCAAGCGCTGGGCGAGGTCGAAGCCTTGTCGGCGTTCGCCGGATTTTCGTACGACGAGCCCGGGTTCGCGTGGCCGGAAATCGTGGAAGGGCCCGCGATCTATCACGCGGAGGGGCTCGTTCACCCGCTGCTTCCGCCCGAACATCGCGTCGCCAACGACGTCGTTGCGCTCGAAGAACCGGGCCGCGCGCTCCTCATTACCGGCTCGAACATGTCCGGAAAAAGCACGTTGCTCCGGGCGATGGGCGCGACCGCCGCGCTCGCACTTGCCGGCGCGCCCGTTTCCGCGAGGCGCCTTCGGTTATCCCCAGTAGCAATCCGGTCCAGTATGCGGATCAGCGACTCGCTTCGCCGCGGCGTGAGCCATTTTTACGCCGAGGTGTCTCGCCTCAGGGACGTGCTCGACGGAACTGCGGGGGAATTGCCGGTATTCTTCCTGCTCGACGAAATTCTTCACGGAACCAATTCCGACGAGCGGCAAATCGGGGCTCGGTGGATCCTCGCCGAGCTCGTGCGTCGCGGCGCGATCGGCGCCGTCTCTACCCACGACGTCGGGCTCCACCAGCTCCCTGACTACCTCATGAGCCACATCGCTCAGTTTCACTTCCGCGAGAGTGTGGAGAACGGGAAAATGACCTTCGACTACCGGCTCCGCGCCGGGCCCGTTTCGGGTGGAAACGCACTTCGACTCATGCGGCTGGTCGGTCTACCCATCCCGCTCGCCCCAGGCGAATCGTCGTAGTGAGGGCGTTCTGTCTACTTCAGACTACACGCACACGCGCACAGGAGGCGTGTGGAGCGAGCGCGCTCCTTGACGCCAGGAGTCCAAGGAATCTAGGGTCTTATGGTCTGTGCAGGGGTGCTCGTCACCGTCGTCGGCCGAGCTGGTTCGAGCATTCTGCTTTTCATCGTTCATGGGAACCCCGCGCTCGTCAGTCCCGCTATAATTTGAGATTCAAAGACTCGGCCACACGCTGTGAGTGATTTCGACGAAAAGACACGAGTCACGCAAGTCGTCCAAGGGAAGGTCGACGATGAACTTGCGGAGACGGGTAACGACTGTCTCGTAGTCATTTACACGAAGGAGCCGAACCTCCTCGGCAAGCGGTTCGTGCTCGACGGCCCGCGGATCCGAGTGGGCCGCGGCGCCGACAACGCAATCGTGCTCGAGGGCGACTCGGTTTCCCGGCAGCACGCGCACTTCGAGCGACGCGGCACTCATTGGCACGTCGTCGACGACGGGTCCACGAACGGCACGTACGTGAACGAGAAGCAGATCGTCCGCGAGGCGGCGCTTCGTTCCAATGATCGAGTGAAGGTCGGTCCGACCATTCTCAAGTACCTGTCCGGCGCCGATGCGGAGGCGAAGTACCACGAAGAAATTTACCGCATGACGATCGTGGACGGCCTCACGCAGATCCACAACAAGCGGTACCTCTTCGAATCGCTCGAGCGCGAGATCATCCGATCGCGGCGGCACGATCGCCCGCTCTCGCTCTTGATGTTCGACATCGATTTTTTCAAGCGCATCAACGACCACTTCGGCCATCTCGCCGGCGACTACGTCCTCCGCGAGCTCGCCGAGACGGTGCAATCTCGGATCCGCCGTGACGAAGTGTTCGCGCGCTACGGCGGCGAGGAGTTCGTCATCGTGCTCCCCGAGACGACGATGGACGGTGCGCAAAACCTCGCCGAGACGGTTCGCGAGAAGGTCGCGGATCATCCGTTCGTGTTCCAGGGCGAGAAGATCCCCGTGACGATCAGCATCGGGTGCGCGCTCGTCCACGAGAACGATTCGGCCGTCGAGCTCATCCAGCGCGCGGACGAGAAACTCTACGAAGCGAAGCGGTCGGGAAGAAACCGCGTGTGCGCGTGACCGGCGAAGACGCGCCGCACCTCGTCACGCTTCCGCCGGGTCCGCAATCATTGACGTGGCTGGTGCGCGCGACGCGCGCCGCAGCGCCGATGGGCCCGTCGCGAAAGACCGACGTGCGCGGCGGCGTCGCGCGCGACATTCCGCCGGATTCGATCGTCTACGCGACGGCAAAGGGCGCGAACGTCACCGACGTCGATGGGAACCGCTACGTCGACTTTGCCGCCGGGTTCGGCGCGATGCTCGTCGGGCACGGACACCCGGCGATCTTGCGCGTCCTCGAGCTGCAATCGGCGCGGCTCCTGCAAGCGCTCGGCGACGTGTTTCCCTCCGACGCGAAGGTGGCGCTGCTCGAGCGTCTGGTCGCGCTGTACCCGGAACCCGGCGCGCGCGCGATCGTCGGACAATCCGGATCCGACGCGGTAACCGCCGCGCTGAAGACCGCGGCGCTCGCGAGTGGACGGCCCGGCGTGCTCGCGTTTCACGGCGCGTATCACGGCTTGTCGTATGCGCCGCTCGCGGCGTGCGGCCTCCGCGAGGGATACCGAGCGCCGTTCTCGGGTCAACTCAACGCACACGTGACGTTTCTCGACTACCCCCGCGACGAACCCACCGCCGCCGAAGTGCTCGAGCGCGCCGACGTCGCGCTCCGGGCGGGGACGATCGGCGCCGTACTCGTCGAGCCGGTGCTCGGGCGCGGCGGTGTGATCTCGCCGCCGTCCGGATTTCTCGCGGCGCTCGCGAGGCTGGCGAAGGAACGCGGCGCGGTGTTCGTCGCGGACGAAATCTGGACCGGCCTCGGCCGCTCTGGCGCGATGCTTCGATCCGTCGACGCGGGCGTCGTTCCGGACGTCGTGTGTCTCGGCAAGGGGCTCGGCGGCGGCTTTCCGGTGAGCGCTTGCGTCGGTTCGGCGAACGTCATGGCGTCCTGGCGTCGCGACGACGAGGTCGTCGATACGTCGACGTTCGCCGGCGCGCCGCTCGCGTGCTCCGCCGCGATCGCGACGCTCGACGTCATCCGTCGCGAACGGCTCGTCGACCGGAGCGCCGAGCTCGGCGGCGCGTTCGTCGGCCAGATCCGCGACGCGCTTCTCGACGTTGCTCTCGTCACCGACGTCCGCGGCGCGGGGCTCATGGTCGGCATCGACTTCGGGGCGCGCCCTGGCGCCGCGAGCCGCGCCCAGCGCAATTTCCTGCGGCGCGGTTACATCGTCTCGACCGGCGGCGGGCGCCGTGAAGTCGTCGTGCTCACGCCGCCGCTCACCATCGCGAAACCGCTCCTCGACGGTTTCGTCGCGGTCGTCGCCGAGGCGTGCCGCGACGTCGGTGAGTGAGCGAAACCGGAGCTATAGCCACGGCGCGAACGCCATCGCGCGTGCGCGACACGCCGCGGCGCGCTCCGCTTTCCCTTCCGACGTGAATGCGTCGGCGAGGGTGAGCCACGGCGTGGCGTAGTCGAGGGCGACCAGGGCCGGCCAATCGTCGGGGGACGCGGGCGCGGTGCGTTCGAGGCGGAACCGCGAAAAAACGTCGAGGTTCATCGGCTCGAGCCGTTCCGGAGAGGGCGCGGCGGTTCCCGGTAGGAACACGCGCACCACGGCGCCGAGCGGGTAGGTGACGAACGACGGAGCGAGTCGCGTTCCGTTCGCGCCGGCGAGCGCAACGGGTCGCGCCGCACGGAGAAGCGTCGCGATGAGCGGCGTCATGTCCGGCGGATTGCCGTGCGGCGCGTCGATCGCGACGCCGAGTCGGCGGCTCGTCTGGGCGCGGTACCACGATGCATTCAGGAGCCGTGGTGAGACGAACGCGACGTCGGGGCGCAGCTTCAAGGCGCGCGAAGCGTAGAGAAAGCCGCCGAATCGATAATCGCTCGAACCGAAGACGACCGCGCCGCCGGGAAGCGAGCCGAGCACGTTCTCGACGTAGTACTCGACGCTCGGTCGCGACGCTTCGCGTTCGTCGACCGACGACAGCGCGAAGCCGGCGCCGAGCGTGAGCGGAGCGAGCGCGAGGGCGGCCGCGCCGTCGATGAGCGACGGAAGGAGTAGATCCAAGCCGACCGCGCCGAGCACGGTGAGGGGGACCAGAGGTAACAAATAGAATCGTTCGACGATGGACGGCCCCACGTCGGTGAGCGGCCGATTGAAAGCCGCCACAAAGGCCGGTCCAACAAAAATAAAAGTCACGAGAAGGACGGCGAGAGGCGCGCGGCGCGACGAGTCGAGGTTGCCGAAACGCGGCACGACGAGCGCGGCGACGACGGCGATGGCGACGACGGGAAGACCGAGGAGCTCGCGGACGGCGTGCGCGAACAATCGCGGAACGTGAACCCACGGCGTCGGTTTGCCGCCGCGGAGCGACAGCGACAGCGTCCCGTAGTCGGCGCGACGGAAATGCGAGAGCAAGGTCGGCAGATCGTGCACGTTGCCCCAGACCCAGGACACTTGCGGGTCGGCGTGGCGCGCCGTTTCGAGGAGGGCGACATACGGCGACAGCCCAACGATCAGCGCGGCGAGGCCCAGCAGAACGGCGCGCAAACTCGATTTCGATTCGCGGACGCTCGCGGCGAACGCGAAGAGCCCGCTCGGCGCGAACAGCACGAGCGAGGGATGAAGACTGAGACCGAACCCTGCGACGAGACCGAGCGCCGCGGCTCGTCGTTCGGCGCGAAGCCGGCACTCGGGACCCGAGAGCGCGAGGATCGTCCCCGCCGCGAGCGCGCTCGGCGCGAACACCTCGGCGTGCGTCGAGAGCTTCCAGAGGAGCGCCGACGACGCGAACGCGGCGGTCGCGACGGCGGTCGCTCCATTCGACGCCCCGAAGGCACGGCACGCGCGCGCCGTCGCGAACACGGCGGCGGCGCCGAGCGCCGCGGTGACGAGCGCCGCGCCGTGCGCCGGTGAACGTGCAGGCAAGAAACGAAACGCGCGCAAGAGGAGCACGTAGAGCGGGAAACCCGGCGGATGCGCGACGCCGCCGGTCGCGAAGAGCGTCGCGTATTCTCCGTTGTCTCCGCCGAGCACGTACGGGCAGGCGGTGAGCAGGTACGTGCATGCGGCGACCCCCACGACGAACGGCACGAGCCATTTCGAAGACGGTGTCGGCATGCGGCGTCAGACGTAGCGAGCGATGCCGTTCGGGTGGCGCGCTTTGTAGCGACCGTAGAAGAGGCACGCCGGGTAGAGCGAACAGACGACGAGCGCGCCGAAGAGGTACGTCGCGCCGAGCCCGGCGCGGTGATCCAGGTCGAGCGCGTGCGCGGCGCCGACGAGGAGCGGAATGTGGAGCAGGTAGAAGAACATCGGCGTCCTACCGAGCACGAGGAGGAGATTTTTCGGCGAAAACGCGTTCGCGGGGAGCGCATACAGGGCGGCGAGAACGAGCGACGCGCACCCGAGCTCGAGCGCCAGGTACGTGAGGCTCGGCGGATATTTGCTCACGTGAAGCCACTGCACGACGCTTCCGTCGTCGCGGAGGAGGCGCATGTTGCCGTAGGCGTCTTCGCCGCGAACGGCGACGAACAGCGCGAGCGACAGCACGCCACCGACGACGAGGCGGTGCATCACCGCGCCGGGCGGTGGATTCGTGAGCAAGTAGCGTCCGAAACCCCAACCGAGGAGCATCGGAGAGAGCCAGAACAAAGTCGGGTACCCGATGATCAACGGGCCATGGTCACCCGGCACGAGGAGCAACGCGGCGAGGAGCGGCGTCGTACCGGGGGGGGGGACGAAGACCGCGCCGACCAGTGCCTCGCCGAAGACGCCGAGGAGCGCGCCCAGTGCGACCATCGCGGTGGTCGGAAGCCGCCGGAGCGGAATCATCAGGATGAAACAGGTGCCGATCGCGTAGAGCACCTGAAAGAGGTAGTGCCCCGGGGGCATCCAGAAAAAAGACACCCACAGCTCGAAGCCGGCGATCACCGCGCCGCGCGAAAACAGGTGCCAGTCGATGGAGAGAGCGCGCTCGCCGGACGCGACGCGACGCGCGATGCTGAGCGAGAGCGAGGTGCCCGCGAGAAAGACGAACGTGGGCGCGCAGAGGTGGGTGATCCACCGGGTCATGAACTGCGCGGCGGGGAGCGGATCGTGG
>DATBBD010000854.1:0-3743 GCA_036271175.1 Polyangiaceae bacterium
CCAAACCATGTCCCTTCGAGACGCTGTCCGCAGCACTCGACGCAGCGATCGCTCAGCATCGCCTCGTTACCGCGGAAAAGGTGCTTCTCGAACAGACCCTCGTCGGCAGTATTCGAGCCATGACCGAAGTGCTTGCGCTCGTCCATCCGGAAGGATTCGGGCAGGCGATACGGCAAGGCGAGCGAGCGCGTTCGATCGCCGAGCGGCTCGAGGTGCGCGACGCCTGGCACGTCGAGGTCGCTTCGATGCTGTCGGCGGTCGGCTACGTCGTTCTTCCGGGCGACGTGGCGGCCAAGCTGAATGCAGGCCTGTCCCTGGAAGCTGCCGAGCGCGACATGGTCTCTCGCGTGCCTGCCGTGATCGAGCGCGTGATTTCTCACATCCCGCGGCTCGATCTCGTTCGCGAGGTGCTGTCTCATCAGGGGCTCGCGAACGCGAGCCCGGCGATAAAAGGCGCGCGGTCTCAACCCACGGGAGCGCGGATCCTGAAGATCGTCCAGGACTTGTCCCGCGCCGAGGCGACCGAGGGCAGCACCGAGGCGGCGCTCGCTTTCCTTCGCGCGCACCGAGACGACTACGACAAGGCGCTGTTCGAGGCGATGACGTCGGCGTGCAGCCCGCGCCCACCCGAGGTGAAACCCCTCGAGCTGCGTGACGTCCAGACCGGTATGGTGCTCGCCAGCGACGTCAAATCTCGAACTGGCATGCTCCTCGTGACCCAGGGGCAACGAGTGACGCAACAGCTCTTGGAACGGCTTCGAAATTTCGATGCGCGCGTGGGAGTCATCGGTCCGCTGCTGTGTGAAGTCGCGAACGGTCACGCTAGCGCTCGCCCGCCGTCGTGACCTCCCCGGTGGTGTCGCGTCGAGCTAGACGGCTTCGAGGCGCGCGATCGTCGTCAGAATACGCTGGCTCACTTGCTCGAGCTTGTCGACGTCGATGATTTTGCCGCCATCGGCGTCGGAGACGTAAAAAACGTCGGCAACGCGTTCGCCTTCGGTGTTGATCTTGGCGAACCAGATCGACAGATCGCAGTGCTGGATGGTGCTGGAGAGCGAGAAAAGGAGGGCGGGGCGATCGCGGGTGATCACTTCGATGACGGTGTGGTTCGTCGCGGAGTGATTGTCGAGGTTCACCTTGGTCGCGACGGGCGGCGTGGGGCGCCAGCTGGTGCGGCCTCGTGAAGAAGAGCCGGTCGCGAGCTCGACGGCATCGAGGTCGCCGGCGATGAGCTTCGCGAGGTTCTTTTCGAGCGTCGGCAAGAGGCGGACGGCGTGATTCGAGTCACTCGAGCCGGTGAGGCAGAAAATGTCGAGGGAACGGCTCTGCCCGTCTTGCCCGAGCCACGAATAGACCTCGGCGCTGAGGACGCCGAGTTTGGCGTTGGCGAGCGTCGCGGTGATCATCGCGAGGAGACCGGGGCGATCGTCGGCGACGACCCAGAGCTCGAGGTTCGGGTCGCTCTTCGGGACGAGGCGCATGCTCGACGGCTGCGCTTGCGCGCGTTCGGCGAAGAGCGCGTGATCGACGACGACCTGCGGCGAGTTCGCCACGAGGTAGCGCTCGGGAAGCCCGTTCAAGAAGTGCTCGACGAAAGAGCGGTCGCGCTGCTCGGGCCACAGGGCGAGCACGGACTGTCGTGCTTCGAGTCGGTTCGCGTGCGTGGCGCGCGAGCCGGCCATGTAGCGATCGGATGCGACGAAGAGCGCGTCGAGCATGCGCCGCTTCCAACCGGTCATCGACGTCGGGCTCGTCGTGGTCACGTCGGCGATCGTCATGAGGTAGAGCTCGCGAAGCGCTTCCGGTCCCCGCACTTCGGCGCAGAACTCGAGCAGAGTCCGCGGGTCGTCGAGGTCGCGCCGCGTCGCGACTTGGTACATCCGGAGGTGCGTCGCGACGTGGTGCTGCACGTCGACGATCTCGCTGTCGGTCATACCCAGGCGCTCGAGGATCCCGCGTGACAGATCCGCGCCGCGGGTCTGGTGGTCCTTGCCGCCGTGGTCTTTTCCGATGTCATGCAGCAGCGTCGCGAAGAACAAGGTGCGCGGGCGCGACACTTCGGCGGCGAGCCGGCACGCGAGCGGATGGTCGTCCGCGAGATCGCCACGCATGAGCGCGCGGAGCTGATCGACCGCGGCGACCGAGTGCACGTCGACCGTGTACACGTGATAGATGTCGTGGTGTACGCGGCCGACGACGGGGAGAAATTCGGGGATCATCGCGGTGAGCAAGCCGACCTCGTGGAGGTCGAAGAGCACCGAGCCGCTCTTCAGCTTGGTCTGCTGCACGACGCAGACGAGTTTGGTGAAGAGCTCTGCGGCCTCGCGACTCCCGCGAAGTGCTTCGCAATACTCCGGGTTCGACGTCGCACGCGAAATCGAGTGGCGCGCAAAATCGTAGACGGGAATGCCGCGCTTCACGGCTTCGTCGTAGAGACGAAGCGCGAGCGCCGGATCGGTGTAGAGCGCCTTTCTCTCGACGAGCGAGACCGAGTCGCCTTGGAGCTTCACGCCGTTGCCGATCAAGACGTCGCGCGGGCGTTTTCGCGGCGGAGGCTTCGCGCGCAAGAGAAGCATTTCCCGGGCGCGCGACACCGCACGCGCGCGCCGGTAGTAGTCGCTCATGAAGCGCTCGACGCCGGGCCCCCCGGAACCGTAACCGAGCTGTTCCGCCACGCGCTCTTGCTGATCGAAGCTCAGCCGATCGGTGCGCCGGCCGCTCGAGAGATGCAGCAGGTTCCGGATGCGGAGGAGTAAGCTCCGCGCCTCTTCGATTTCCGTCCACTCGCGCGCGACGAGGATGCCGATCTGGATCAACTCCGACAGATCGCTCACGCGCCAGCGCGCGCGCGCCGACCAGTGCATCACGTCGAGATCGCGCAGGCCCCCTTCGCCGTTCTTCACGTCGGGTTCGAGCAAGAACACCGAACCCCCGAACCGTTCGTGACGCGCTCGCGTTCGTGCTTCGAGCCGGTCGATGAAGTTGGCGAGGTTGCCCGGCCCGAACACGCCTTGAAAAGCGCGATCGAGGAGCGCCCCCTCGAACTCGGCGTCGCCGCTGATTTTCCGCCAATCGAGGAGCGACGTCGCGGTCGGCAGATCTTCGCGCGCGAGATCGACGACGTCGCCCGCGGTGACGACTTGATGGCCGATGTTCAAGCCGGCGTCCCAGAGCGGGTAAAGCAGTGCCTCGGCGGCGGGCGCGACGGTCGCCGTGTCGCCCTGACAGAGCATGCGCACGTCGAGGTCGCTGTGCGGCGACAGCGTCGCGCGCCCATAGCTGCCGACGGCCGCCAAGGTGAGCGGCACCCAATCCCCACGCTGCTTCATCGTCGCGCGCGTCGCGAGGAACAGGCCGGAAAGCACGCCGTCGTAGAGCTTCGCGTAGCGTCGACCCGCGGGGAGCCCTGCTTCCACCGCGCCACTCGAGATGATGCCCTCGACGCTCGCGCGGTGCTGATCCAAGTAGCGCTTGAGCTCGGGGACCAGGTTGGTCGAGAACTGTTCGAGCAGCGGCTGCGCCTTGAATTCGGTCGGTGACGCCGCAGTGATCATCGAGTGTAGATGGTTGCCAGATATCCGAGACCTTGGCCACTCATCCGCACGCCGTTCCGTCGCAGCCGTCTGGACATCGACGCGAAATGATCTCGACACGATTCGCGCTCGCGTTGTGAGCTCGAGTTTTATAGGGTCGGTGGCCGTTCGATGGTCGGTACCCAGGCTGTCCTGTTCACGCCCACCCGG
>DATBBD010000855.1:0-5123 GCA_036271175.1 Polyangiaceae bacterium
GATCCCCGCGGACGAGGCGGTCGCGCTCGTCGCGGAGCTCGCTCGAGACGGCGGGCGCGTCCTCGAGCTCGGCGTCGGCACCGGTCGCGTCGCGATTCCGCTTGCCGCGCGCGGGCTCGAGGTCGTCGGCGTCGACCTCTCCGACGCGATGATCGATCGCCTCCGTCAAAAGCCCGGCGCCGATCGCGTGCGCATCGTGAAGGACGACTTCACGACGGCGAACGCCGGCTCGGATTTTTCGGTGGCGTTCGTCGCGTTCAACACGTTCTTCGCGATCACGTCGCTCGAAAAACAGAAGGCGTGCTTCGCGAACGTCTCGAAGCAGCTCCGCCGCGGCGGCACGTTCGTCCTCGAGTGCTTCGTCCCGGACGCGTCGCGCTTCGCGGGCGGACAAGCGCTGCGCACCGGTGGCATGAGCGCCGACCACGTCGTCCTCGAAGCGACGCGCTACGACCGCAACGCGCAAACGCTCGACGCGCAGCTCATCGTCATTTCCACGAGCGGCACGCGTCTGATCCCGTTGCAGCTTCGATACTGCTACCCGACCGAGCTCGACTTGATGGCCGAGCTCGCCGGGCTTCGCCTGCGCGACCGGTTCGCGAGCTGGTCTCGCGCGCCCTTCACGCAGACCAGCATGAACCACGTCTCGATCTACGAGAAAGTCTGAGCTACAACGAACGCGTTACGGGGAGTCGCACAGTCCGGTAGTGCACGAGCTTTGGGTGCTCGTCGTCGCGGGTTCAAATCCCGCCTCCCCGACCAAAGTTGTCAGACACGGGTTTTCCATTTCCGCATCGTCATGCGCAGGAGCTTCATCTTCGCGCACCACGATTGCCTGCTTATCAGACAGGCGTCTTCGACCATTGGACGATAGGCTCGCGGTGCCTTCGCTAGGAGTTGAACCCAGACATCGACGTTCGAAGCGTCGAGCGCGGTGCCGCCGCGACGAAGGCATGTGATTTGGCCTCTCCGCCAGGACTCGAACCTGGACAACCGCTTTCGTAAAACGGTGCGTCGATCCACGACGACGGAGAGATAGAGAGGGCTAACGTTCTTTGAGCATCGTGTTCATGCGAGTGGCATGTCGTGTCGAGCGTCAGAAACGACGAAGGCCGCGCTCGGGTTCCCGAGGCGGCCTTCTCAGCGCAGTTTGCGCGTGAAGAAGAACCGCCTTTAGGGACCAGCCTCCTGATTACGAAACGACTTCGGTTCACGGGAGACTGGATACGAGCGCGTAAGGCCATCGCAGACCGCCAGAGACAAAATGCACGGCGACCCGGAAAGCCCTGCGGGCGTCCGGATCGTTTGGGTGGATTTCTTCGTCTCGGGCATCATTTCGATACGACGCTCCAACCCCGACGACCTGCCGGCTGCGTCCCTGACACGTGTGGACTCTTCTTCGAGGTGAGCGTTCCGCGGAACGCGCGCGACCCAAGCCTCCGCAAGTGTGAGGCCTGGGTCCGCATCCTCGAGCTCGATCGTTTCAGTTGGCCAAGGTGCACGTCGACAAAAGGGTCGTGGGCGTGGCGTTGTCGTCGCACAAGAGGACTTGGAGCGGGTTGTCGCTCGCGCCGGTCTTGCCACCGATCGCGAACGCGGTGAACACGCCTTGCGCAGGGAGTGTGACGCTGGGCACGACGAGCGCGTCGGTCGACTGACCGGCGAGGCGCGCGGCGACCGCCGATGTCACCGGCGCGGACGTGGTGGCGAAGCCGAGGCTGTCCACCGGAGCGTTCGTCGCGATGTTGCCGAACGAGACGTTGGCGAACACCTTCGTGAACGTCGCGCCGGAGCCGAGGCCGACGTCGACCGCGGGCGTTCCGGGCGAGGCGTGGACGAATCGAAGCTTCGCGCTGCCGCTCGGGGCCGACGTCGCGTCGGTGAACGCTTGGAGGCGAAGCGGCGGATCCTTCGAGGCGGCGCCGCTGTTGTCGAAGTCGCCGAGCGCGAGGACGCTGACCGTTTCGTCGTTGGTGACGGTGATGCCTTTGGTGTCGGGGATCGCCGGAATCGAGCAGCCCGTCGCGTTGGCGAGAATGACGCGCACGTCGTAGCTGCCGACGGGCAAGTCGACGTAGCGTGTGATCGCCGCGTACGTCAGGCCGTCTTGCACGCCGAGGCCGGCGAGCACGGGCGGCGAGAAGTTGGTGGTCCCTGCGGGCGCGAGGCACACGTCAACCGCGCGGAGATCGGGCGACAAGTGACCGATGCGCACGTGAGCGCGCGACGGCGAGCCGCCGACGACGCTGCATTGCGACAGGATCCCGTTCGGGCTCCCGTTGTCGACGCAGAGAAGAACGCGGAGCGGCGTGCTCGCGTTATCGAGCTCACCGATCGCGAAGGCGGTCGCGATCGCGCCGGCCGGCAGCACCGCGGGGTTGATCGAGATCGCATCGCTGAGAGAGCCGAACGCGCGCGCGCTGATCTCGACGCCGGAGAGCGGCGCGGTCACGACGTAGCCGTTCGCAGTGCCCGACGTGCTGCCATACGAGACGTCGGTGAACAGCGCTTGAAACAGCGCGCCACCTCCAGTGCCGACGTCGACCGCAGGCGTGTTCGGCGACGCGTGAATGAAGCGCAACTTGGCCTTGCCCGCGTCGACGCTGGTGTCGTCGACGTAGGCTTGCAGCGTGAAGGACGGCGTCGCGCCGAGCCCGGCGAGCCCTTCCGCGGCGAGCGTCACGTTCGCGCCGGACGGAAGCGCGGGTAGGTTCGTGAAGTCGGCGAGACCACCGAGCGACGTCGCGCAGCTCGACGATCCAGGCGCGACGAGACGCACGTCGTATTGCGCGGCCGGCAGCGCGATGTACTTGGTGACGTTCGCATAGGACAGACCCGCAGCGCCGCCGTTGCTCGCGAGGACGGGCCCGGTGAAGTCCTTCGTGCCGTGCTCGGCGACGCAGAAGTCGACGGCCGGCGCGTCGGGCGAGAGATGCGCGACGCGCAGCTGCGCATCACCCGAGCTGCTGCTGGCCGGCACCTCACAACCGAAGACGAGAGCCACGAGCCCGAGAGTGATCGCAGTCGTTCGATGAAGCATGGATGACCTCCTGCCCTCCACTTCGCCGGCGCTGCGACGTTGGATGCAGCGAATCGGTCGTGAGCGCATTTCTCGAAAAGCGACGGGCGACTGCATCCACGAGGCGCGTCTCGGCGAATGAATCGAGACCGTGGCTGATCAAGCGCTAGCCGCAGTGCCCAGTCGAGCTCTCGGCCGGTACCTGCTTTGCGATCCGATCGCCTCCGGCGGGATGGCCACCGTCCATCTCGGACGGCTGCTCGGACCCGTCGGGTTTTCGCGCGTCGTCGCCATCAAGCGTCTTCATCCTTCCTACGCGTGCGATCCCGAGTTCGTCGCGATGTTCCTCGACGAGGCGCGCGTCACGGCGCGCATTCGTCACCCCAACGTCGCGTCGACGCTCGACGTCGTCGTTCTCCATGGCGAGCTCTTCGTCGTGATGGACTACGTCCACGGCGAGGCGCTCTCGAAGATGTTGCGGAGCGGCGCCGTACCCGTGCCGATCGCGGCGAGCATCATGGCCGGCGTTCTCTACGGTCTCCACGCGGCGCACGAAGCGAGCACGGATGACGGAACCCCACTTCGGATCGTCCACCGCGACGTGTCACCGCAAAACATTTTGGTCGGCAGCGACGGAACCGCGCGCGTCGTGGATTTCGGCGTCGCCAAGGCCGTCGGCCGTTTGCAAACCACGCGGGAAGGCGCGCTGAAAGGGAAGATTCGTTACATGTCACCCGAGCAGATTTCGAGCGAGGACGTCGATCGTCGCAGCGACATCTACGCGGCATCGGTGGTGCTTTGGGAAATGCTGACCGGCAGGCGTCTCCATCAGGCCGACTCGGAGGTGCGCGTCATGCAACGGATCCTCGCGGGCGCGCTCGAGGCGCCGAGTCGGTTCGTGACGCTCTCGCCCGAGCTCGATGCGCTCGTCATGAAGGGGCTCGCCCTCGATCCCGCCGATCGATTCGCGACGGCGTCGGAGATGGCCGAACAGATTCAGCGTCTCGCGTTCGCGACGCCCGGACAGGTGAGCGAGTGGGTGCAATCCGTCGGCGGCAAGACGCTCGCGACGCGCGCGAAAATGATCGCCGCCTCCGAACGCGAAGAGTCGCCGCGGCTTGCCGACTCGGCGATCGTGTCGATTCGTTCCGCGCCCGAAGCAAAGGAAAGCGCGATCAACGGATGGCTTCTCGCGTCGGTGATTCTCGTGTGTCTCGCGCTCTCGACGGCCGCGATCGCCGTGGTGCTGCACGTGACGAAGGTGCCCGCGCATTCGGCCGAGGTCTCACCTCCACCAACCGTGCTCACGGCCATCGGCGCGGAGCCATCCGGCGAGATCGCTCCTCTCACGCTTCCTTCCACCGAGAGCACGACCGCGAAGTCGCCGCCGCCGCAAGCAGCATCCACCACGCGGGCCCACCCACCCACCATCCACTGCGACCCGCCTTACGAGATCAAGGACGGCATTCGCTTTCCGAAAATGGAGTGTCTATGAAACGCGCTATCACACTCGCCATCGCGCTCGTCGGCGCACACGCAAACGCGCAGACGGCGCCGACCAAACGACAGTGCGCCGACGCGTACACCCAAGCCCAAGTCCTCCGCTCGCAGGACAAGCTCATGCTCGCGAAAGAGCAAATCGATCTCTGCAACGACCCCGCGTGCCCGCAGGCGCTCCGAAAGGACTGCACCGAGTGGCTGGTCGAGGTGCAAGACAGCGTGCCGACCCTCGCCGTCGACGTGGACGTGTCGTCGGCGCGCGTCACGATCGATGGCCACGACGTCGCAAACGGCGTGTCCGTTCCGCTCGATCCCGGATCGCACGCGATCGTGGCCGAAGCGGCGGGGCTCGAGAAGGCGATGCAGACCGTCACGCTCCTCCAAGGGGAGAAACGGCATGTCACGCTGACACTCGCGGCGCCTCCTGCCCCCACCAAGATTCCGGAGACGAGGATTCGCTCCTCGCGTCCTTTCCCGGTCGCGCCGATCGTCGTGGGTGTCGCGGGGCTCGCGCTCGTCGGGGGCTTTGCCGCGTTCGGGCTCGTCGGCAACGCGAAGCGCTCGGACCTCGACGCCTCCGGGTGCGCGACGAATTGTTCGCCCG
>DATBBD010000856.1:0-3443 GCA_036271175.1 Polyangiaceae bacterium
TCGTGCTCGAGGATGGGCGGGTTTTTTACGCGCGACTCGTCGTCGACGCGCGTGGCCCCGGCGCGTTCCCGCATTCACGTCGCCTCGCGTTTCAAAAATTCGTCGGACTCGAGCTCGAGCTGAATGCGCCGCAGAGCCGAAGCCGGCCGCTGCTCATGGACGCCCGAGTCGACCAGGACGACGGGTTTCACTTCTTCTATGTGCTCCCGTTTTCGGCGCGACGCGTGCTCGTCGAAAATACGTACTTCTCGGACACGTCGACGCTCGACGTTCGCCGGCTGCATCGCGACGTTCTCGCGTACGCCGAAAGCGTCGGCTTCGACGTCAAGGGCGTGGTGCGAGAAGAGAGCGGCGTGTTGCCGCTGCCGCTTGCCGTTCCTGGTAATTTTTCCGAGGGATCGCCGCTCGTTGCGGGCTACGCGGGCGGCTTCTTTCATCCGACTACCGGGTATTCGTTCCCGGTCGCGCTGCGGCTGGCGCTCCACATCGCGAACACCTCGCCCGCCGACCGCTTCGGCGCTCGCTGGAGTCGCTTCGCGTCGGCGCACCGGCGACAGTTTCGGTTCGCCGCGTTCTTGAACCAGCTCCTGTTCACTGCCTTCGAGCCGGAGGACCGCTGGAACGTGCTCGAGCGGTTCTATCGAATGCCCGACGACTCCATCCGTCGCTTCTACGCGCTCGAAACGACGGCGGGCGATCGATTGCGCCTGCTCTGCGGCCGCCCACCGCGCGGCGTGAAGGTGAGGGCTGCCTTGTTCGGAGGAGTTTCCGCATGAAGACGACCTCGGCCTTGTCGCGGGATCCCGAAGAGACCCTCGTCGACTTTTTGGATCGAGAGTTCCGAAAGGAGTCCCTCGCCGAGCTGTCGGGTGGTGAAGCGGACGCCGTCCCGTGGCGATGCTGGAGTCGTGCCCTCTACGCGCCGGTTCGCGAGTTTCTCGGACGCCCAGGCAAGCAATTCCGTGGCGAAGTGCTCCGTCTGTTCTACGAGCTCGGCACTCGCAAGGACGCGCCGCCCCCTGAGCTCGCCGTCGCCGTCGAAGCGCTGCACGCCGGATCGCTCGTCATCGACGACGTCGAAGACGGGTCGAGAGAGCGTCGCGGAGGGCCGTCGCTCCATCGCCTCTGCGGCACATCGATGGCGATCAACGCGGGGAATTGGCTATATTTCTGGCCATTCCGGCTCCTCGAGCAGGCCCCCCTCTCCGACGTAACGAAGGGCAGGGCGCACCGGCTGACCACGCAGGTGCTTCTCGAGTGCCACTACGGTCAAGCGCTCGATCTTTCCGTTCGCATGAACGAGCTCGGCCAGGCCGAGGTCCCGAAGTTCGTCGGAGCGCTCACGCGCTTGAAGACGGGCAGCCTGGTCGGGCTCTCGGCGGGTCTCGGTGCTCTGGCGGGCGACGCGAGCGACGAGGTCGGCGCGCTCGCCGTGCGAACGGGACGAGATCTCGGAATCGGCCTCCAGATGTTGAACGACCTCGTCGCGCTCGGCGACGACGAGCGATTCGCCAAAGGCTACGAAGACCTGCGTTCGGATCGCCCGACATGGGTGTGGAGCGAGCTCGCGACATCGCTCGATTCCGCAGACTATGCCGAGCTCCGCACGATGGCCGTCGACGTCCGCGACGGAGCGAATCCGGCTCCGCTCGCGAAGCGATTGCACTCGCTGGTCATACCGCGCGGCAGGGAACGCGTGCACGAATGGTTCGAAGCGGTGCTCCTGCGGCTTGCGCGCGTGACGCCGGTCCACTTTCAGATGGCGCTCCGGCGCGAGATCGAACGATTGGAGCGGGGTTATGTCTAAGTCGCTTTTCGGTGTACGTGGGCCATCGCGGGGGCCGCGCGCCGCGGTGATCGGCAGCGGGTTCGGCGGCCTCTCCGTCGCGATCCGGCTCCAAGCGGCCGGCATCTCCACGACGATCTACGAGGCTCGTGACAAGCCGGGTGGTCGCGCGTACGTCTATGAAGACCAGGGCTTCGTCTTCGACGCGGGCCCGACGGTGATCACCGCTCCCGAATCACTCGAAGAGGTATTTTCGGCGGCGGGGCGACGCCTCGACGACTACGTCGAGCTCATCCCGGTGAAGCCGTTTTATCGCCTACTTTGGCCGGACGGCGACCGTTTCGACTACGACGGGGGTGACGCGATGGCCGAGCAGATCGCGATGCGATCGCTCGAGGACGCTCGCGGGTACGTCGCCTTCGTCGAGCATTCGAAGAAGGTCTTCGACAAGGGCTACACCGAGCTCGCCGCAGCGCCGTTCCTCAGGTTCATGGACATGGTGCGCGTGGCGCCGGATCTCGCGCGCCTCCGCGCCGATCGTTCCGTTTATTCGACCGTCGCGCGATTCGTGAAAGACGAACACTTGCGCCAGGCGCTCAGCTTCCATTCTCTTCTGGTCGGGGGAAACCCGTTCGACACGAGCTCCATCTACACGCTCATTCACTACCTCGAGCGCAAGTGGGGCGTCTTCTTCCCGCGCGGCGGCACGGGCGCGCTCGTTCAGGCGATGGTGAACGTTTTTTGTGAGCTCGGCGGAGAGCTCCGACTCGGCGCGCCGGTGAGCCGCATCGACGTCGAGCTGGGGCGGCGAGGTCCCATTCATCAGGTGTCGAGCAACACGGGACGCGAATCCTTCGATCTCGTCGTGTCGAACGCGGACGTCCATCACACCTATTCGCGGCTCTACACGAGCCACCCTTCTGCGGACCGGCGCCGGCGTCGCCTCGAGCGTCTCGACTGGTCGATGTCGCTCTTCGTTCTCTATTTCGGGACCGATCGCGTCTACGACGACGTCGCACATCACACCGTCGTGTTCGGACCGCGGTATCGCGAACACATCGAAGACGTCTTCAACGGTCCGTCGTTACCGGACGATTTTAGCCTCTATTTGCACGCGCCGACCGTGACCGACGCGTCGCTGGCGCCGCCCGGTTGCTCCTCGTTCTACGTCCTCAGTCCGGTGCCGCACCTCGGCAAGGCGAACGTCGACTGGGCTTCGGTCGGGGACGCCTACGGCGAGCGCATTCTCGAATCGCTCGAGCGGATCCTTCCCGACGTTCGTCGCCACGTCGTGACGAAGCGTTGGTTCTCGCCGCAACATTTCGAGAACGAGCTTCGGTCGTATCAGGGCTCTGCGTTTTCGGTCGCGCCCACCCTTCGTCAGAGCGCGTGGTTCCGAACCCACAACCGCGACGACGAAATCCCCGGCCTTTATTTCGTCGGGGCAGGGACGCATCCCGGCGCGGGACTTCCCGGGGTCGTGAACTCGGCGAAAGCCACTGCCTCGCTCGTCTTCGACGATTTCTTGGAGCGGAGCGCATGAACGGCGCGATTCGACTCTGCCGCGCCAGCATCGCGCAACACAGTCGCAGCTTTTCACTCGCGTCCCGCCTCTTTCCGTCGTCGCTTCGGGACGACGCGGCCGTCGTGTACGCGT
>DATBBD010000857.1:0-2816 GCA_036271175.1 Polyangiaceae bacterium
GTGGTAATATCCGGGATAACCGCGGTAATATCCATAGTACGGGTGCGGGTAGACGTAGAACGGGAAGCCGGCGTAGAACGGCGCCGCGTAGAACCCGTAGCTTGCGTAATACGGATTGTACCAATACGCGGTACCGCCGCCAGCGTAGTCGGGAACGTCATTGTAATCGTCCGTCGCGACCGGTGGAGGCGACGTGACGACCGGGCTCTCGAACGGCGCGCTGCCCTCGACGATCAGATCGCCGACGTGCACGCGCCATAGCGCTTCGTACTTCGGGAGCGTCTCTTGCTTTTGGAGCGCGTCCGGGAGCGGGAAATACAGGTCGACGGAGCGCCTTCCCTTCGCCGGCGCCGTCACGGTCGGCGGCGGGGTGCCCGGATCGGCCGTCGCGAACGCGACGACGCTCGAGCCGTAGCCTTCGACGGAAAGACGCTGTTCGCGTGTGTCGATTGTCCACGACTGATCCGAATTGTTGGTCAGCGCCATTCGCACGTGCACGGCTGCGATGCGCTGATCCGGTTTGTTCTTTGCGCCGACGTCGACGAGCCCATACGAGGTCACGCGCAAATCGCCGTGAGGATTTTCTTTGGGGATTTGGAAATCAGCATGGAGCTCGGTGTTGACCGTTCGCGCCGCCTCTTGCTGCTGCTGCTGCTCGGGCGCGTAGCCTTCGCTCGACGCGTAGGTGACCGGCACCGTGTCGTAGAGCTCGTCCTCGCAGCCCGAGAGCGCGAGCACGACGATGCCGAGTGGGAGAATGCGATGCGGTTGCATGATGATCACATCGAGGCAAAACGCGCGCCGAATCGACACATCCGTCTCACCACTCGTCGTCCGTGCGCTTCCACGACGCGTCCGGGTCGTAGAGCTCGATGGCTGGCGCGAGCGTCGCGGTCGAAGGGCCGAGGTCCTTTTGATAGACGACGTCGTCGTAGCTCACGACGAACGTCTGCACGCCGGTGACGCCGTATTCGGCGGGCCACGCGAGCAGCGCGAAGCCACCGATCATCGCGCCATCGACGACGTAATCGAGCTTGCCGAGGCGCGCGGCGTCGCCCTGCCCTTTGAGAACTTTGAAATAGTATCCGTGAAACGGAGCGCCGCGCTTCGCATACCCCTCTTCGATTCCCTTCGCGACCGCGTCGCCGATCGGGCCGCCCCACGTGCCGTCCGCGTTCTGCCACGCGAGGCCGTCTTGTTTCCCCGGCGAGCTCACGAGCTTCTGCGCGTACTGGGGTGTCGCGGAGCCGTCGTGAGTCTTTGATGCGTAGGCCTGTTCTGCCTCGGCGAAGCCGCGGAGGATCGTGAGCGTGTCGAGCTCGTTTTCGCCGATGCGGCGCTTGAGGATTTCGTCGTGGCCCGCAGCGCCATCGAAGTACCACTTGCCGTGCTCTTGAACGAGCGGGAGGGGCACCGGCCAATCCTGATTGCCAATCGTCATCCATGCGTAATCCGAGTTCGTCGGATCGGGGACGATGACGCGCTTCTCGCGAGCCTTCGCGACGAACGCGTCGGCGCGCGCGCGATCGCCGGCGGTGTCGTTCGACGCGACGATGTCCTCGCCGTCTTTGCCGACGATCCCGAGGATCGCGGGGACGTCCCATCGCGCGACGGCGTCGACGAGCGAGTCGGCCGCTGCTTCGGGCGTCGCGAACCCGCGTTGTTCTTGATTCGATGGCGCGGCGGGGGGTGTCGCGCAGGCGATCGAGAGGACGAGCACGCCAATGAACGATTGTGTCTTCATGAGGTTCCTCACCTGCGCCCGCCGCCGCCACGACCACCGCCGCCGCGACCGCCGCCACCGCCGCGGCTTCCGCCACTTCGGCTTCCACCGCTCCGGCTCGCGCCGCCGCTCGGACGACTCGTGTTGCCTCGACTCGCGCTGCCGCGATTGCTCGATTGGCGCGCGGCCTGTCCGTTGTATCCGCCGCTGCGGTTTCCGGATCCGAGCGCGCTGCTGCCACCGCCGCCGCCGCGATTGCCAGCGGATCGATTGCCGACGCGATCGGCGCCACCGCGATTGCCGCCGCGGTCTCCGCCGCCGGCGCGATTGCCGCCGCCGCGATCGGCGCCACCGCGATTGCCGCCGCGATCGACGCCACCGCGATCGGCGCCGGCGCGATTTCCGCCTCGGTCTCCGCCGCCGAGCCCGCCGGTGCGGTCGGCGCCCGCTCGCGCGTTGCGCTGCGAACCGCCGAATCGCTCGTTCGTGGAGCGGTTGCCGTACGGCGCGCCGCCGCGGTGTTGCGGGTTGTGCTGCCACTTGCCGCCGCCAGCGCCGTTGATGCCATTCACGCTGTTACGCTGAAAGTTGTTTTGACGATTGACGTTGATGTCGTTGTGCCCAGCGCCGCCCCAACCGCAGCCATACCCCCAGCCGCCGTGGAACGCCGCGCCCATCGCGACGCCGACGCCGAACGAAATCGCAGCGCCCGCCGCGTAATAACCGAGCGGCGGATACGCGACAGCGGGATAGGCATAGGACGCCACCGGCTCGCCGTAGACGACAGTCGGGTTGTAGCTCGGCACGTAAACGGTTTGTGGATCACTCTGCTCGATCACGATGACGTTCGAGCCGCCTTCGGTTTTGTTCTCGACCTTGAGGTGCTCGTTCGAGCTCAGCTTGCCGTTGCCGCTCGCTTTCTGGCGCATGCGCTGAACCGCGTCCATCACGTCGCTCTCCTGCGCGAGGAACGCATTGCCGAGATCCGTGACCCACTTGATGTCGCTCGCGAGGAGCTTCACGACGTCGGGCAGCGCGGCCATCGATTGCACGCTCGGGTCCCACTTCTGTTGCGACACGGCGTCGACGAGCG
>DATBBD010000858.1:0-12399 GCA_036271175.1 Polyangiaceae bacterium
AGACGAGGGTCGCGGGGCCGTCGCGCGGGGGCGGGGGCACGTCGATGATTTCCGGATTCTCGTGCGCGAGGAGCTTCTCCGGATGCAAGAGCTGCTCGGTGCTCGTCGGCGGGTGCTTCCACGCTTCGTCGACGGCCGCCCAACCGCCGCGGCGGCGCAGCTGTTGTACGAGTTCGACGCCCTCGATGTACGGCGCAATGAGCGACCGTTTCAGGATGTCGGGGACGCCCTGAACCTGGACACTCAGCTCGGCGGACGCACGCACTTCGATGCCGAGGAGCTGCTCGGAAAGATCCGTCGCTTTCTGACCGCGCGGCGCGAGCATCGCGTCGAGCATGGCGCTCGTCGCGTCACCTTCGGCGAGCGCGTGGTGCGCGCTCTGCACGTCGGACTCGTCCGGGCGATAGTCGAGCAACCGCCCGAGATCGTAGTGCTGGTCCTGGAGCGCGTGGACGAGCTCGTGCGACAACGTGGCTTGTCGTTCAGCGGGCCCGAGATCGGACGCGAGGTACATCGTTTTTTCGGCGGGCTCGTAGTAGCCCGCGAGCTCGGCGGTCATGAGCGACACGATCGCCTTCGCGTAGTCGAACGACGGGGGCGCCACGCCGAGCGCGACGAGCATGTCGCCCTCCGACGCGACGACTTCCGGCGGGAGCTCGTGCTCGATGCTCTTTTCGACTTGGGTCGCCATCTCGGCGCGGGTCAACGTGCGGCCGTGAACGACGCCGGTCACCGGGAGCTCGCGGATACGACTCGCTTCGACGAGAGCGCGCGCGACGATGGCGTCCGCGTCGCGATCGGTCGCGGCCTTCGCCGGCGGAGGCGTTCCCGCGTCGAGGCTCGCCGTGGCGCCGCGAACGACGATTTCCGGAATCACCGTCGCGGGATTGCCGGGCGCCGCGCCGTGCGCGCCCCCACAGGCGACGACGAGGGCCGCGCACGGTGCCCCTAAAAGCCAAAGACCGCTCCCGAGTCGCGACCGGCCGGCGTTCATCCGCTGCCGGCGGCACGACGGAGGTCGGCCATCGCCCGCTTGCGATCGGGCTTTCCGAACACGGCGTTTCCCGCGACGAGGACGCGCGCGCCGGCTTCGACCACTCGCCTGGCCGTTTCCGGCGAAATGCCGCCGTCGACCTCGAGATCGATGGGCAACCCGGCGCGATCGATCATGCGCCGGAGGGCGACGATTTTCGGCAAAACGGACGGCAGAAACGATTGTCCGCCGAAACCCGGGTTGACGGTCATCGCCAAGATCACGTCGAGGTCCTCGAGCACGTACTCGAGCGTCGTCTCGGGCGTGCTCGGGTTGAGGACGGCGCCCGCACGTTTTCCGAGTGATCGAATGTGCGCGAGGGTGCGCTGGAGATGCACCGATGCTTCGACCTGGACGCTGATGCCGTCGGCGCCGGCTTCCGCGAACGCGTCCACGTAGCGCTCGGGCTCGACGATCATGAGGTGCACGTCGAGGGGGAGCTTGGTGGCGCGCCGCGCCGCGCCAACGACGATCGGGCCGAGCGTGATGTTCGGGACGAAGCGACCATCCATGACGTCGACGTGGATCCAATCCGCCCCGGCGGCCTCGGCGTCCTTGATTTCGTCGGCGAGCCGGCCGAGATCCGCACTCAAGATCGACGGCGCGATGCGCACCGAACTGTTCATGCGCCGTCGATACACGAGCCCTGGCCCGGCAGCTAGGCCGAGCGCCGCCGTTGCGAGAACTCGTGCTAGCCTCGTAGGGTCGCCGCGAAGAGATCATGATCACTCGTCCCCTCGGCAAACAGGACTACGATCACATCGTCCAGGTCATCGATCGATGGTGGGGCGGTCCGACGAGCGCGCTCGCGCACCCGCTCTACTTTTACGAGCTCGGGACGTTCGCGCGGGTCGTCGAGCACGACGGCATCCTCGTCGGGTTCTTGCTCGGTTTCGTCGCGCCCGGGCCGCCGAAGACCGGTTACGTGCACCTCGTCGGGATCCACCCGGACTATCGACGGCGCGGCGTCGGCAAGGTGCTCTATCAAACCTTCGAGGAGGACTGTCGCTCGAGCGGATGCCGCCGCATGAAGGCGATCACCACGACGGGCAACGACGGCTCGATCGCGTTTCATCGTGCCACGGGCTGGAACGTGACCCTCGTCGAGGACTACGCCGGTCCGGCTCGGCCGCGGATCGTCTTCGACAAGACCCTCGAACCCGACTAGGTTCGGGCGGAGGTAACGATGGGTGAAGGCGCCCCGAGCATCGAAGAACTCCGGCATTTGGGCCTGTTCGGTGCGCTCAGTGATGAGGCGCTTACCTTTCTGGCGTCGCGGCTGGTCATTCAGATGCCGTCACCGGGGAACCTCGTCTTCAAAGAGGGCGACCCGGCCCGCGATCTCTTCGTCGTCATCGGTGGCGAAATGGAGGTGCTGAAACGGAGTCAGGCAGGCCTCGACGCCCGCGTGGCGCTCCTCGGCCCCGGCGACTGGTTCGGCGAAATGAGCATCCTCGACGTGCAGCCGCGGTCTGCGAGCGTACGTGTCCTCGCGCCGAGTCGCTTACTGCGGATCAGCGCCGCAGACCTCGACGCGCTCTACCGCTACGACGTGCGGGCATACGCGATCATCGTGCTGAACATCGCGCGCGAATTGAGCCGACGCTTGCGCGTTGCCGACGGCCTTCTCGCGGAGTTCGTGGTCAACGTGATGGGCCACTACATGGACCGGCACCGCCCCTCGGCGAGCTGAGTCTTCTACGATTCGATTCCGCGCGAGTCAGCGCGTCGCATCGGGTGCCGCGTCGCCGGGCGCAGCGTCACCGGCATCGTTCGGGCCGGCGTCGCCGCTGATCGTGCCGGCGTCTGTCGAAGCACCGCCGTTGCCGTTAGCCGCGCCGCCGGAGCTCGACGTCCCGCCGACGCTCGGTTCACCGCCGGAGCCGGAAGAGGCACCACCGTCATTCAATAGGCCGCCCGCTCCTGTGCTGCCCCCGAACCCGCTGGCACCGCCCGTCGCCGTCGAGCCACCGGAACTCGTCTCATTGCCGCCCGCGCCGAAACCGCCGCCTGGAGAGGTCGCGCCGCCTGCCCCAGGAAAGTCGCTCGTCGAACCGCCGGTGCCGGATTTCTCTCCGCCGGTGCCGGGCGGCAGGAGACTCGGATCCTCGTTTTTTGGGTTGAGCCCGCACCCAGGGACGAGGAGCGCGCCCCACAACAGCGCGGCGCCCAGCGCCCCAACGCGACTCCTTCCCATCGGTGATTTCCTAGCACGGCGTGGTCCATTCCAGGGGTGCCCGATCCGGCCC
This sequence comes from Polyangiaceae bacterium, assembly GCA_036271175.1. Lineage (GTDB taxonomy): Bacteria > Myxococcota_A > Polyangia > Polyangiales > Polyangiaceae > DASZVB01. The sequence goes on from DATBBD010000858.1 coordinate 3,283, forward strand.
AAAATGACCGCTGTGCGCGATTTTGCGGCACAGATTGGCTCAACCCCGCGACGAAGTCGCCCTAGGGCCGTGCGTCGGGGCCGTCGTGGAGCGAGTCGGGCCTGGCGTCATGATCCGCGTCTGGGCCAGCATCGCTGGCCCCTCCGCCGGGCAACGACACACCGGCATCGGCGCCGAACGGTGGCGTCCCGCCGAGGCCGGAAGAAAAGCCGCCGCTTGCCTCGGGAAAGCCGCCGCTTCCCGACGCCGGAAAGCCACCTGCTCCAACGGTCGCGCCACTGCCGAAGATCCCTCCGGCACTGCCGCCACTGCCGCCGACGGCACCCGTCGGACCACTGGAATTATCGCCGCTCGGAAGGTCCGGCTTCGGATTCAGGCCGCAACCGGTCGCCGCCGCGTAGACCAGCGAGAGGCAGAAGCCGACGGCGAGAGCGCGCTTCACCCTGCCCGTCTTCGCAAGAACTCTGCCACCGTCAGTCGCCGCGGCCACGTGCACGCACGGTGCGCGCGCGTTCGAGCAGAGTCAACACCGGTCCGACGTCTGCCGGATCGCGTCGTAGGCCGCGCAAGACCCGCTCGAGCTCGCTCAGCAAGATCTCGAGGACCGCGCTCACCTCGTCGGCGTTCGTCGAAAGAATGTCGCGCCACATCGCTTCGCCGCCGCCCGCGACGCGGGTCGCGCTCTCGAACGCCGGGCCCGCGGCGACGCTCGCACGACGATTTTCGGCGAGCACCGCGAGCGCGCTCGCGAGGATCTGCGGCACGTGACTCGTCAGCGCGACGGCGCGATCATGATCATCGGCGCCGATGAGGATCGGCGTCGCGCCGAGGCTCGTCACCAGCGACTGCACGCGCTCGAGTGCGTCCTTGTCGCAGCTCTCCGGACACAGCATCCACTGGCGTCCTTCGAACAGCTCGGCGCGCGCGCGTTGAACGCCGCCCTGAGGCAAGCCGGCCATCGGATGCCCGGGGACGAAGCGTCGAGCGCGGTGCGATCGCGCGGCGCTCGCGACGATCGCGCGCTTCGTCGAGCCGCAATCGGTCACCAGATCCGCGCTCTCGAGCACTTCCGGAATCATCGCCGCGATGGCACCGACCGGCGCCGCAACGACGACGAGATCCGTGCTCCGGAGCGCCGCGCGAACGGCGAAATCATCGGTCGTATCGACGAGGGTGTCGGCGGCGGCGCGCGCTTCCGGAAGACTCACGACGTCCGTTCGATCGATCCCGGTGACGTGCGTCGCCGCTCCGCGCTTCCTCGCAGCGAGCGCGATGGATCCGCCGATGAGACCCAGGCCGAGAATCGTGAGCCGCACGATGGGGAATGTTGCCACCGTCCTCGTCGCACTGCTCGTCCGATCGCGGCCGCGCCCTCGCCGGGCGGTTCCCCGACGTGCCGGACCGCACGGCTTCCCGAGGGCTATTGTGCGACGCGATTCGGGATTTTCTCGCGGAAGAAGCGGAAAAGTGCGTTCCGGCTACCGGTCGCGCCGGAAACGTCGCGGTCGAGCCGCACGGACGGCCGAGTGACCTGACCGAGCCACCACTCTGGCGAGAACGGGTCGACGACGGTAACTTAGCGGGATCGGAAGATCGCGCTGATGGCCGAGACAACCCCGGAAGACTCGCTCATCGGTCGACTCGTCGCGGGTCGCTACCGCGTGTTGAAACTCCTCGGCGCGGGCGGCATGGGGCAAGTGTATCTCGCCGAGCACGAAGCCATCGAGAAGAAGGTGGCGCTGAAGGTGCTGCGCGCCGAGTACAGCCGCAAGGAAGACATCGTCACGCGGTTTCAACAGGAAGCGATCAGCGCGTCGCGCATCAAGCACCCCAACGTGCTCGACGTGTTCGACTTCGGCCGCGTCGAATCCGGCGAAGCCTTTCTCGCGATGGAGTTTCTCGAAGGGCACGATCTCGCCGACGAGCTCGCGAAGCGAGGTGTCCTCGACCCGCCGCGCGCGATCCCCATCGCGCTTCAGATCTGCCGCGCTCTCGGCGCCGCCCACTCGCGCGGCGTCGTTCATCGGGATCTGAAACCGGACAACGTCTTTCTTCAGCGCACGATCGACGGCGACGAGCTCGTCAAAATAGTCGACTTCGGAATCGCGCAGCTCCGTTCGACCGAAGAGGTGGCCAAGGCGGAGCCTTCGCGACGCCGGCTGACGAAGACGGGCATGATCTTCGGAACGCCGGAATACATGGCACCCGAACAGGCCGCGGGACGTCCGGCGGATCTCCGAGTCGACGTCTACGCGCTCGGCGTCATTCTGTACGAGATGTTCACCGGGGCGGTGCCGTTCACCGGCGACTCGTTCATGGCAGTGCTCGCGGCGACCTTGAATCAGACCCCGCCGCCGATGCGCGAGTTGAACCCCGATCTTCACTTGAGTGCAGAGCTCGAAGCGTTGATCTCGCGGGCGCTCGCGAAGAACCCCGCCGAACGATTCGAGTCGATGTCCGCGCTCGCCGTGGCGCTCGTGGCCACTCCGGAGGGCGGGCCCTTCGCGTCGATGCTCCAAGGGTCGATCGGCGAGGCGCGCAGCGTATTCCCGCGAGCACCCGCGGCTCCCACGGCCGCGCAGTTCGGCGGCAAGGGCCCGGCGTCGGTGGCTCCGACCGCGGTGATGCCGAAGAGCCCGCCGACCGCCGTTCTCGGCACGCCCGCCGCGGGCCGCAAGGGAACGCCGGAGGGGCAAGCCTCGAGCGTCGCGCCGGCGAAAAAGACGTCTCCGCTCATGCTCGGCGGCGCGGTGCTCGCCGTGACGGCGCTTGCGGCGGGCGGTTATCTCCGGAGTGGGCCGAAGCCGTTGCCGGCGCCGGCGACCGCAGCGAGCGGCGAACATTCACCGGCGGTCACCGCGGTCATTGCAGCGCCGCCGGCTCCCGTCGCGATCGCGGCGCCCGCAAGCGCAGCGCCGAGCGCGTCGGCGAACGAAGCGTCGAACGACGTCACGCTTCACGTCGTCACCGTGCCTCCGGGAGCAATCGTCTTGAAGAGTGGGTTCCAGGTGTGCGATGGGGCCCCGTGCGACGTAACGGTGGCGCGCAACGAAGCGGTGGAGCTCGAGGCTCGAAAAGGAGCCGCACGCGCGCAGGCGAAGATCCTCGCGCAGCAGGATCAAACGGTCACGATGGCCCTCGCGTCCGCGGCGTCGAAGCCGAAACCGCCGACGCCGCGCCTCTGCGAAGTCACGGTCGGCGAGCTCAAGGTGCTCCGACCGTGTCCGAACTAGCAAGGCGATCGCCGGTCATCGCCGAGGCGGCCGAGAGCACGCCGCTCCGCTTCACGTTTCGCGGCAACCAGCTCGCGGGAAGACACGGGTGGCTCCGGCTCACGCCTGCGTACTCGGTGCGCCTGGTCGGCGAAGTGCTCTCGCAGGTCGACGCGAGCCGCGGACCCGTCCTCGATCCATTTTGCGGCACCGGAACGACGCTCGTAGCGTGTGCCGAGCGCGGGATCCCGTGCACGACGGTCGAGCTGAACCCGTTCCTCGTGTGGCTCGCGCGCGCGAAGTCCGCGCGATACACGGAGCGGGCCTTCGACGATGCTCGCTCCCTCGTCGAGGCGATGTCGTCCGCGGCGACGAGCCGCGGCGGTGACAGCTTCGTTCCGAACATTCACAAGGTCGAGCGGTGGTGGGATCGACCGGTGCTCGACGCACTCGGGCGCGCCTCCGCGGTAGTTCGCGACGGACGGCGTGCCCCCAATAAATCGGCCCGCGATCTCGCACTCGTCGCCTTTTGCCGGACCTTGATCGAGCTCGCGAACGTGAGCTTCGGCCACCAATCCATGTCGTTCCGCAAAGGTCCCGCGGCGGCGAACCGCGAACCCGGCGGGAAACGCGTCGCCCAGGCGCTCGCCCGCGCGCTCGATTCGGTGATCGACGGGGCGAGCGCCCGACTCACGACCGCCAAGCGGCGCGTCGTGCTCGGCGATTCTCGCGAGCTCGAGTCGTTGCTCGCCGGGGAGCGCTTCGGAACCGTGCTCACGTCGCCGCCGTACCCGAACCGCATGAGCTACGTGCGCGAGCTTCGACCTTACATGTACTGGCTCGGGTATTTGGTCGAGCGCCGCGACGCGGGCGAGCTCGATTGGCGCGCCATCGGCGGAACGTGGGGTTCGGCGACGAGCCGTCTCGCAACGTGGCAGAGCAACGTCGCGACGCCGGTGCCGTTCGACGGGTTCGAGCGCATCGTGCAGCGCATTTCGGAACACGACCCCTTGCTCGGCAACTACGTGCACCGTTACTTCGAAGACATGGGCCGGCACGTCGCAGGCCTGTCGCGGGTCGTCGCGCCGGGCGGCCGTGTCCACTACGTCGTGGGCAATTCGAAGTTTTACGACGTGCTCTTACCCGCCGAAGACATTTTTGCGGCGCTGTTCGAAGCCGCGGGCTTCACCGGCGCGCGCGTCACGTCGCTCCGAAAGCGAACGAGCAAGAGCGAGCTCTTCGAGTACCTCGTGGAGGCCGCTTTGCCGGCGACCTCTCGGCGTTCACGCCGCGACGCGCATGCCGAAGGCGGCGACGCCGTGACCCCGTAGCTCGCGGCGCACGTCCTTGCCGTCGCGACCGACACCGAACGCACGGAGCACGTCCACGCCCCAGTCGTCGAGCGTGCTGGTGCCGCACGCCGACAGATCGTTCGACTCGCCGCGAAGGACGCCGCGCCACGCGCCGGCGGTCGCCGCGAACGTCGGGTGAACGGCGAGACCTGCGTCGTCGAACACGGCGACGCGACTTCGAACCAAGGCGCTCTGGACGTCCTCGGGAAAAGCGGCGAAGTCGACGGGGCCGGATTCGAACAAGGCCGGCATCGTCGCCGCCGCCCGCGTGGCGCCCGCCCCGAGCGCCACCGCGACGAGCGCCGAGACGAACGCCGAATACGCGTCGGTCGGTTTCGCCGCGGAAGCTTCCACGACGGACCCGACTTTTCGAATGCCGGGTCCCGTCGGCGCTCGGGGCGGCGCGTCACTCTCAATCGCTGACGGCGCGCTCGAGGCGAGATCGTCGAACGTGAGTTGCGACGAGGACACGCCGCTCGCTCCCGGCGCCGCATCTATCCCCTCGAGCTCGAGGGACGGCATCGGTTCGGCCAGCATCGCGGCCGTCGACGGCGTGAGCTCGAGACGAAGTGGCGCGAGCGTCGGCGGGATCGGCTCGATCTCGCGGGCCAACGCGAACGCCTCTTCGAACACGGCGGCGAGATCTTCGACGCCTGACGCGGCGAACACCGGCGCGCCGATCGGCAACGCGTCCGCCACGTCGCGCGCAACCTCCACGCGTTCGTACCACGGCGAATCGACACCGGTGATGACTTGCGGCAACGACGCGCCGCGCACGCTGTACGGCGCTTCCTCGTCGATGAAGTCGCGCACCGACGAAGCCGGCGCATCGAGACGCGGATCATCCGTAAGCACGACGGGCTCCGCGACTGGGTTCGACGCGGAGCTCGCTGCGACGAGGTCGCCGTCGGGCCGCGCGGCGGCGGCTGCGGCGTTTCGCGGGCGCACGACGGGCCTGAGCGGGCCGCGTTCGGCGAGGCAGACCCAGATCGCCCCGTCGTGGAGCGCCGGATTGTCGTTCGGGAACTCCGATGCGAAAAAGCGGGGCGGCGCGACTGAAAAGCTCATTGTCGAATGGTCGCCAATGCCGCTCGATCGGCCAACAAACCGAAGAGCACAGGCGCGGCTGCTTATCCAAGGCGCCACGCGTTACGGAAGGAGCGCTACGCTTCGAGCATGGCTCGCTCATCCGTCGTCGGCCTGGCGCTGCTCGGCTGTGCACTCGTATCGTGCGAGAGCCGGCCCCCGCCCGGGTGGGCGATGGGCGGCGCGCCGCTCGCGATCGTGGCGGCGACGTTCAACGCCGTGGACGGCGGCACGGTGGAGATCGCCGAAAACGGCGCGGTGTACGAGGACGGCCGTCCCGCGTTCACCGTCGATCGCGCGGGCCGCGTTTACGACACCGACGGCTCGTCGGTCGCGATGCTCCTCCCGGACGGGAGCGTAGCCGGCAACGGCGGCGCCGATCTGGGTCACATCGGGATCACCAACGCCGCCCCGCCAGGCAGTGAAACGGCGTGGCTCGCCGTCACTCCGGACGGCACGGTGACGTATTTCGACGCGGACGGGGCGCGCCTTCGCGGCGGCGCGTGGAAGGGCTGCACCGGGCCGCAGCTCCGCACCTGCACCCTGGTCACGCATCTCGTCGCGCTCGAGCGGATGAACACCGCGCCGCGTTCCGGCGTCACTTTCGGCGTGGGAGTCGGGGTCGGCGTCGGCATCGGGCATTGAGGCGGTGGCGGGCGTCTCGCCGCTGATTTAGAAGCGAACATGCTCGATCCACGGTACGTCGCGGACCACCTCGACGAAGTGCGCGCGGCGCTCGGGCGCCGCAACGCCGAAGCGGCGGCGGGTCTCGAAGCCCTCGGGGGTCGGTCGCTCCGGCGGCGCACGCTCATCGGCGAGCTCGAAGCGCGCCAGGCGAAACGCAATCAGGCGAACCAGGACATGGCGAAGCTCGCCAAGACGGATCGCGCCGCGTTCGAGGCACGCCGCGAGGACTTGAAGACGCTTAGCGCCGAAATCTTTTCGTTCGAGCAGGAGCTCGGCGCGGTCGAAGCCGAAATCGAGGGCGCGCTGTACGGCGTGCCGAACGTGCCGTTCGCGACGGTGCCCGACGGCAAGGGCGAAGCCGATAACCGCGTCGTGCGCGTCTGGGGAACTCCGCCGAATTTCACGTTCACGCCGAAGGCCCACTTCGAGCTCGGCGAGAAACTCGGCATTCTCGACTTCGAGCGCGCGAGCAAGCTCTCGGGCGCGCGGTTTTCGGTGCTCCTCGGACTCGGCGCGCGACTGTCGCGCGCGCTCATCGCGTTCATGCTCGATCTGCACACGAAAGAGCACGGCTACACCGAGGTAGCGCCGCCTTATTTGGTTCGCGCTGCGGCGTTGCTCGGGACCGGACAGCTTCCGAAGTTCGAACAGGACCTGTTCAAGACGACGCGCGCCGATCCGGACGACGCGAGCGCGCTCTATTTGATCCCCACCGCCGAAGTTCCGGTCACGAATTTACACGCCGACGAAATCCTCGAACAGCCGCTTCCCGTCGCGTACACCGCGTACACGCCGTGCTTCCGGAGCGAAGCCGGCTCGTACGGAAAAGACGTTCGCGGGCTCATTCGCCAGCACCAGTTCGACAAGGTCGAGCTCGTCCGTTTCGCGGAGCCCGAACACGCCGAAGCGGAGCTCGAGCTCCTCACCGGTCACGCCGAAGCCGTGCTCCAGCGTCTCGGTTTGCACTATCGCGCGATCGAACTCTGCGCCGGCGATCTCGGATTTGCGTCGCAAAAAACGTACGACCTCGAGGTCTGGCTACCGGCGCAAAACACCTTCCGCGAAATCTCGAGCTGCTCCTGGTTCGGTGACTACCAAGCGCGCCGCGCGAAAATCCGTTACCGGACCGGACCGAAAGGCAAAGCGCGCCTCGTCCACACCCTGAACGGCTCCGGCCTTGCCGTAGGCCGCACGCTCGTCGCGATCCTCGAGCAGTATCAAAACGAAGACGGCTCGGTCACTGTCCCTGAAGTTCTCCGCGCGTTCGTCGGCGCCGATAAAATTGGGTAGGGGGGTGCTCCCTTTGCATCGGTGCCGTCGGCGGTTCGTCGCCGGGCACGCGTGCCCACCGCGACGCTGATCGCCGCGGCGCTCGTGCACCGACTCAGCGACGTCGCTTGCCGGCGTTCGGGCGCTTCGCTGAGCGACCGCCGGAGCCGTCCTTCGGTCCGCCGCCCTTGGAGGGCTGGGGTGACGCGCCGCCCTTGGAAAAGCGCTGTTTTTTACCCTGCGCGTTCGGTTGATTGCGACCCTGGTCGCGGTGATTGCCGCGCGCTCCGCCGCGACTATCGCGATTGTCGCGGTCTCCGCGGTTACCGCGGTCGCTTTTCTCCATCGTGGCGAGCAGCTTTTCCGGTACGACGCGGCTCGCGGACACCAAGCGGCGCATCAGCGCGACGTCCACGATGGTGACGACGATGCGATCGCCGAGCCCCACCGTGTCGCCAGAGCGCGCGCCGATGACGGCGAGCTCGTCTTCGTCGAGCTTGTACTGGTCCGGGCCAAGCGACTCGTAGCGCACGAGTACGTCGACGAACGGATCGTCGAGAGTCACGAAGAGCCCCATGCCGGTCACCGACGTCACGGTCCCTTCGAGGATGTCGCCGATGCGGTCGCGCATGTAGAGCGCGCGATACAGATCGAGTACTTCACGCTCGACGTCCATCGCCGCCCGTTCGCGCACGCTCGCGTCGGTGGCGCTCGCGGCGAGCCGTTCGAGCGCCGGCGCGCTGGTGTCGGGCTTGCCGCCGCGGAGAAGCCGCTTCACCGCGCGGTGCACCTGCACGTCGGGAAAGCGCCGGATCGGCGACGTGAAATGGACGTACGCGTCGGACGCGAGCCCGAAATGCCCGATGTTGTTGATGTCGTAGACGGCCTGCTTCATCGAACGGAGGAGCAACGTCTCGAGCACCGTCTTTTTCGGATGCTCGGCGATTTTCTTGAGCCATCGCGCCGTGCCGTCGGGCTTCAACATGTCCTCGAGATCGAACGGTGCGCCGATGCGCTGGCAGACCCGTCCGAGCCGTTCGAGCTTTTCGAGATCGGGGCGCGCATGTACCCGGTAAACCGCGGGTGACTTGCGCTTGCCGAGCCACTGCGCGACGAGCTCGTTCGCGAGGATCATCAGCTCTTCGATGATCTGATACGCGCGCTTCACGCCGGGGTCGCCGGCGCGCCGTTTCACGCCGATGGGTTTTCCGGTCTTCTCGTCGAGGACGACCTTCGGCTCCGGCAGATCGAAGTCGAGCGCGCCGCGCCGCATTCGATTCTTGCGAAGCTTCCGCGCCGCTTCGTCGAGCACCTTGAGATCGCGCTTGAACGCTTCCGCTTGCGGGCTTTTCGGCGGCAATTCGGTGAACCCGAGCGTCCTCGCGACGCTGCCGTAGGTGAGCATCGCGGCGGCGCGCATACGCCCTTCGACGACGTCGAAGGTCCCCACATTGCCGTGCGCGTCCAGCTCAGCGCGCACACAAAGACAAAGACGTTCGCGCTCCGGCAAG
>DATBBD010000859.1:0-4194 GCA_036271175.1 Polyangiaceae bacterium
TCGAGCGGCTCGACTGCGTCGAGCTCTAGGTACGGCGGCGAGGCGGGGGGCGTTCGGTGTCTCTCGATACGGCGAGCGGTGCCCAGTTCAAGCGGCGGTTCACCCAATAGTTCCAACCGGTGACGATCATGATCGCGGCGGCGTTCGCGAGGTAGCGGTTCACGCCGCCGTAGTTGAAGAGCAGATTGAGCAAGATCACGTTCAGCGCGAGGCCGACCGAGCACACCAGGTTGAAGCCGAGAAAACGGCGGAGGCGCGGGATGAGCCCGGGCGCGGCTTTCGCCGTCGCGCCGAAGGTCCACAGATCGTTCAAGACGAAGTTCGACACGATCGCGAGCTCGGCGGAGATGATCTTGCTCCGAGTGAGGCCGAGCCCGAGCGTGTGCGGATCGCTCAGCAAATAGAGCCCGCCCATGTCGACGAGCACGCCGCTCGCGCCGACGACGCAGAATTTGAAGAACACCGAGTTCGGCAACGTCGCGAGCCGGAGCTTCACGAGGTGATGCAAGTATTGCGAATAGAGCTGGTGAGTGACCTTCGACTCGCCGACGACGCGTTCGCGAAAGACGTACCCGACTTCGCCGATCCACCGCATTTTGCCGCGCGCGATGACCTCGATGAGGATCTTGTAACCGAGCGGATCGAGCGGCACGCCGGCGATCGCGTCGCGACGGAACATGAAATAACCGCTCATCGGATCGGAGAGGCGCGTGAGCACGCCGGGCAAAACGAGGAGGCCGAGCAATTGCGCGCCGCGCGAGAGCACGCGGCGCATCGCGCTCCAGTCACTGACGCCGCCGCCTTGCACGTGACGGCTGCCGACGGCGAGCGTCGCGCCGTCGTCGATTTCTTGGAGGAGCGAGAGGTTCACCTCGGGCGGGTGTTGCAGATCCGCGTCCATGACGCCGAGGATCTCGCCGCGTGCCACCTGCCAGCCGCGAACGACCGCCGTGCTGAGGCCGCGTTCGCCGACGCGGCGCACGACGCGCACCGAGGGGTGGTCGCGCGAGAGCTCGAGCGCTTTTTCCCAGGTGCGATCGGGGCTGTCGTCGTCGACGACGATGAGCTCGTAGCCCGTGCCGAGCGCGGCGCCGAGGAGCCGATCGAGCTCGACGATGAGCGGCTCGATGTTGTTCGACTCGTTGTACGTCGGAATGACGAGGGAGAAGCGAAGCCGTCGTTCGTCGCCTTCCGGCGCACCGGAAACGACGAAAGCGCCGGTGGGTGCGGCGACGAGCTCGGCCGGCCCGGGCGGCGCGGAGTGCATGACTCAGACGATCTTTTCGCCGGGATGCGTGATTTTCTTCAACTTGCCGTAGCGTTCGCTGGTGACGAGTATCGGGTTGGGCGCACTCGCCGTGCCGTCCCACTCGGGGTCGTCGATGCTCTCGAACGCGTCGTGAAGGCGCTGGCCCCACGTGTTGCGGATCATCGCGAAATACGGGTTGCCGTCGTCGATACACACCAGGTCGTCGGATTGGAGACGGTCCGCGGTGTAGACGAGCAGATCGAGCGGGAGCCCGACGGAGAGATTCGATTTGATCGCCGAGTCCATCGACACGAGCGCACACTTCGCGGCTTCCGCGAGGGGCGTCAGCGGCGTCATGAGGCGGTCGAGGACGGGCTTACCGTATTTCGATTCACCGAGCTGGAAATAGCAATTCTCGCGCGTCGCCTCGATGAAGTTACCCGCGGCGTAAACGAGAAAGAGACGCATCGCCTCTCCCTTGATTTGACCGCCGAAGATCATCGTCGCGTTGAAATCGACGCCCGACTCCTTCAGGGCGGCGCCGTCTTGCTCGAACACGCGCCGCATCGCGCTCCCGAGGACGCGCGCGGCGTCGAACATGCTCGTGACGTTCCAGATGGTGTGGGGCTCTCCCTCTTCGCTGGCGAGCCGCTCGACTTGGAGTATCTCGCGCACCGATTGCGAAATCGAGAGGTTTCCGGCCGACAAGAGCACCATGAAGCGGTCGCCCGGTCGCTCGTAGACCATCATTTTTCGGAAGGTGCCGATCTGGTCGAGGCCGGCGTTCGTCCGTGAGTCCGAGGCAAATACGAGGCCGGCGTCCAGCTTGATTCCGAGACAGTACGTCATGTTTACGAAAGCTCCGGGGCAACCGTCTCGATACCTCGCGGCGCCATGCGCAGCAACGCCGGTGACGTTTGGGCTATCTTGTTGCGGAATGGACGGATCGCTTCTCGCGCCGGCGGACGGCTCGCCCTTCGACGTCGTCAACGAAGGTGGCCACGCGAACGTCCTTTTGGTCGGCGATCACGCGGGAAACCGAGTGCCGGCGAGGCTCCGCCGTCTCGGGATCACCGACGTCGAGTTGAACCGTCATATCGGCTGGGACATCGGCGTGCGCGCGCTCGGTGAGCGGCTCTCGAGCTTGCTCGACGCGACGTTCGTCGCACAACGATTTTCGAGATTGGTGATCGATTGCAATCGCGATCCGGCGTCCGCGGACGCGGCGACCGCCATTTCCGACGGAACGCGGATCCCGAACAACGACGGTCTCGAGGCGAGCGCGCTCGAAGAACGCCGGCGCGCCATCCACGCGCCGTATCACGAAAGGATCGCGCGCGAGCTCGACCGACGGATCGCGGCGGGTAAACGCCCGCTCTTCGTTTCGCTCCACAGCTTCACGCCGTCACTCGGCGACCGTCCGCGACCGTGGCAGCTCGGCGTGCTGTACGACGGAGGCGAGACCGCGCTGAGCCGCGCGCTCCTCGCCGAAGCGGGGCACGACGATACCGTACTCATCGGGGACAACGAGCCGTACCGAATGGACGGCACGGATTACACGGTGCCCCGCCACGCCATCTCACGCAGCTTGCCCTATCTCGAGCTCGAGTTCCGGCAGGACGAGCTCTGCGATCATTCTGGCGTTCATGCCTGGGCGGAGCGGTTTCGACGCTGGTTCGTCGGCGCGGCCCGCTCGCTCCACCTCGACCTCTGAAGCCGGGTGTATAGTCCCGCGCGTCGCGGACGCGCGAAGAGTGCCCATTTTTCCGAGGAGACCACGCGGTATGAACATTCTCGTCATCGATATCGGCGGTACGCACGTGAAGGTGCTGGTCACCGGAGAAACGGTTCCGCGAAAGGCCGACTCGGGACCGACGCTGACCGCGATCGAGATGGTGAGCAAAGTGAAGGAGCTCACTGCCGATTGGTCCTACGACGTGCTCTCGATCGGCTACCCGGGCCCCATTCACGACGAACGGCCCATCGCCGAGCCGCACAACCTCGGTGAAGGGTGGCTCGGGTTCGATTTCGCCGGCGCATTCGGGAAGCCGGTGAAAATGTTGAACGACGCCGCGATGCAGGCGCTCGGCAGCTACCGCGGAGGGCGCCTTTTATTTTTGGGGTTGGGCACCGGGCTCGGCACTGCGCTCGTTCTCGACGGCAAGATCCACCCGATGGAGATGGGCCACCTTGTCTACAAGAAGGGGCGTACCTATGAGGACTACATCGGGCTTCGCGGCATGAAACGGCTCGGCAAAAAGAAATGGCGAAAAGCCGTCCAGGACGTCACGACGCGGCTTCGCGCCGCGCTCGAAGTGGATGACGTGGTGCTCGGCGGAGGCAACGCGAAATACTTGAAGGAAGTGCCCGAAGGCGCGCGCCTCGGCGACAACGAGAACGCCTTCCTCGGCGGATTCGCCATCTGGAAAGACGCATGACTCCGGGTGCGGTTCGTCACGACGAAGAGAAACAACGCTTCGAGATCGAGCTCGACGGCGGCGCGATGGCGATCGCCGAATATCGGAAGGACGGAGGGACCATCGTGTTCACGCACACCGAAGTGCCGCACGCGTTCGAAGGACACGGGATCGCCGGACAGCTCGCCAAGGCGGGGCTCGAGTGGGCAAAGGGCCTCGGTCTACCCATCGTGCCGAGGTGCAAGTTCATCGCCGCCTACGTGAAGAAACACCCCGAGTACCAATCGATGGTCGCGCCGGCCGCGAGCCCGTAACCCGGGCGCGCTTCTCCCTCCGATCAACCGCGTAACGTGTGAGAAAGTCGACGCATGCCGCATTGGTTCGAAGACAACGCCCGTTCCATCGGACACACCCCGCTCATTCGGCTAAATCGGATCCAGGGGGACGCCCCTGCGCTCATCCTCGCGAAGATCGAGGGACGGAACCCCGCCTACTCGGTGAAGTGTCGCCTCGGTGCGGCGCTGGTCT
>DATBBD010000860.1:0-3771 GCA_036271175.1 Polyangiaceae bacterium
CACGCGGCTCGAGCGCGAGCTCGGCATACTCGCCCGCAAACGCGAAGAGCGACGGCGGCGCCGCAACGAAAGCTCGACGCCGATCGTCGCGCTCGTCGGCTACACCAACGCCGGCAAGAGCACCTTGCTGAACGCACTCACCGGCGCGAGCGTCCTCGCCGCAGACAAGCTATTCGCGACGCTCGACACCCGCGCTCGCCGGCTCGCGCTCCCCGACGGCTCGTTCGCCGTCGCGACGGACACCGTCGGGTTCATCCGGAACATGCCGAAAGATCTCTTCGCGGCCTTCCGTGCCACCTTCGAAGAAATCGCCGACGCCGATCTGATCCTCGAAGTCGTCGATGCCTCGAGCGCCGAACGCGACGAGCATCTCGAAACGACGACTCAGGTCCTCGAAAAACTCGAGCTCGACCGCATCCCCCGCCTCCGCGTCTACAACAAATCCGACCGCATCCCCGCCGAAGAGCGATCCCTGCTCGCCCAAGAATCAGGGTCCGTCACGATCAGCGCGACCGAGCCCGGCGGCGCGAAAGCGCTACTCGAAAGGATCGGACAAGTGATCCGGCGACCGGCGCACCGAGTCATCGCTCGCGCGGCGAGCTGACACGCCGAAGTCGAACGTGCCGAGCTACGGCTGACCTTCGAGGGTGGCTTGAGTGGTGCCGGCGCAGGATACGCTCACGTTGCAGGAGATTTCTGGTTCCCAGAAATCAGGGTATAGGTCGCGCGCCGCATAGCCGCTCACGGTTGCCACGCCATTCTTGAGGTCCGCCTCGAGCGTGAACTCTTCATAGAGAGTGTACGTGCCGTTACCGTAGCTCGTCGTTCCCGTAGGCTTGAGCAAGACACCGTTCGATACTCGGGAAAGATTGTACGAACCAATCTGCAGGGTCGAAGGCGACACCTCGTAGTTCACATCCACGAAGACATCGGTCTCATCCTCTTCGATCGGCGTGGTCAGGCAGCGAGTTGCGTCGGGATCCGACGGCCGATAGTCGAGGGTCTGGCAGTTCACGCCCGTCAGTCGTCCCGCGTCGCTCGGTGGGCATTCCCGACCGGGATGGTCGTCGCGCTGCTCATGGCGGTTGCCAGGTCCGCTGCGCAATGAATCGCGGGCGAAAGCCGATCGCCCTGATTTTCAAAGCGCGTCGTCGCCGCGGCTCGTTACGGCCGCGTGAGTCGCCACAGCATTTGCAACACGCGCCGCAACAGCGCCGCTGCCACTTCGGCATCCGCCGCTGCGAAATGCCCCCACGCGACCGCCACGTTCAGCGCCGTGAACGCTTCGTTCGCGCTTCCGGCGGCCGTGAAGAACCGCGCCCGTTTGTTCCCCGGGTCCGAGTACTCCGCCTCCGCGATGTTCAACGCGACACTGCTGGCCGCGCGCACGAGTTGATCCGCAAGCGACCGATCGCACCGCCGCACCCGAGGCACCAGCGGTCGAAGCGCCACGATCACTTCGAGACTAAGAGCCGCCACTTGAAGAGCCATTGTTCTGTTCTCCTACTTCTCGCCCGCCGATCGCGAGCGCGCGCCTCGCCCCGGCGGCGCGCACAGGTCGTGTCCAGACGGGGCGAAGCCCCCCGCACTCCGCGCGGCCCCGGCCTGGACGCGACCGAGCACGCTGCCACGCTCAAGAAGCGAGTGAGCCCCTCTCGTTTCCCGATCCCGATGGCGATCCCGATCCCGATCTCGTGTTCGCGACCCGATCCCGATCCCTACTACCTCCCTCTCTCTACTTCCGTCCTCACTTCTTCCCCAGGACGCGATCCTCCGAAATCGTCTCGTCCCATTCCGCGCCGTACCCCTCGTAATGGACGAGCAAATTGCCGCGTCCAGGGATCGACACGATCGTCGCGTTGTAGACGGAACCGTGCCAGCGGACGCGGACGCGATCGCCGACGTTGTAGCGGCTGGGCGCGCCGGCGGAGCTCGCGGGCTCGGGGCCGATGCCCATGGCGCGCGCGACTTTTTCGGGCGGCGGTGGAGACGACGCGGGGCCGACGATGCGGCCTTGAATGCGGTCGAGCGTGACGTCTTCGTCCCAGCGCGAGTCGTACCCGTCGTAGTGCACGCGAAACTTCGCCTTGCTCTTCTGATCGACGATGTACGCGGGATACTGGCGCCCTTCCCATTCGACCCAGACGTATTCGCCGATGCGATAGTCGTCTTTGCAGGCGACGGAAACGAGCGCCGCGACGAGAACGGCGAGCACGTTCCGTCGGGTGACGACGACGGGGCCGTTCAATTCGACGGCGTGATGCGGCTCGTCCATCCTGCTCTCGACACCAGCTCGTCGCGACCGGCGAGCCACCCCGAAACGCGCTCGCGAGTCGCGCGATAGGCGTACTCGAGCATCGTGCGGCGTCCGGTGAAACTCGCGGGGCTGAACATGAACAAGATGCCGTCGGTCGGCTCGGGTTCGATGAGGATCACGGCGACCGAGTGCTTCTCGCGGAGGCGCGTCACCGATTCGCGGAGCAAGGTGTGCATGCCGATGCGGATCGCTTGGTTGGCGACCCACAGGTAACCCTTGTCGCGCACGCTCGCGCGCTGGCCGTGCCCCGTCGGCACGGTCGCGACGCGCACCGGAACCATGGGGTTCACCACGACAATGACGTCCGCACCGTCTTCGAGCGCCGCGTCGAGGTGCGCGACCTGGGCCGCACCGGCGTCGATGTAGAAACGATCGCGAATCCGGACCGGCGAAAAAAACGGGGGGAGCGCGGTCGACGCGGCGCAGGCGCGCGACACCGACACGTGATCGAAGCCGGCTCCGCCGAAGAATGTCGGCTCGCCGCTGTCGAGGTCGTGGGCCATGATGCGGAGCCGCTTCGGCATCGCGCGAAAGTTGTTCGGCACGCCGCGCCGAGCGAAAAAGTCCTCGAGGAAGCGCTCGTAACCTTCGAGCTTGAAAACGCCGGCCGGAAGCGAGTCGTAGAACCGATCGAGCTCTTCCCAGAGCGCTTGCGGCGTGGGTGCCGGCGCGCGCGACAACATCGACGCGGTGCCGTGCCGAGCGGCGCCGAAGATCGTGCCGAGGGCTCGCGCCCATTCGCGAAGATCGGTGCGGAGAATGTGACGGCGTTCGAGCGGGAAGAACACGTCCGCGGGGTCGAGCAAGGCGCGGTACATCCGCTGCACGGCGACGCCGCCGGCGAGGGACGACGCGACTGTCCCGCCGCTCGACGTGCCGACGTAAAGATCGAACCCGTTCGCGTCGAAGCCGTCGATCGAGTCCTCGAGCGCCGCGAGCGCGCCGATCTGATACATCGCTCCCGTCACGCCCCCGCCGGGTAGACACAGCGCGACCTTGGGCTTCACTCGGCGTCCTCCGCTCTGCCGCGATGGGCTTGTTTCGTCCGGTTCGCAACGTACTGCACTCCGAACATGAGCACGAGCGTCGCGACCCACCCGATCGCGACAGGGAGCGCCTCGATCTTCATCGGGCCCGCCACCGAGACCTCGCCGGTGACGACGGCCAAGATGGTCACGGCGTTGAACGCGACGTGGAGCGCGAGCCCGGGAAGCAACGACCCGCTCACGGCGCGCAAATGGGTCATTGCGACCGCCACGATGGTCAGAGCCGGCCACATCCGATAGTCGAGATGGCCGATCACGAAGCACAACGAGGTGACGGCGATCGCGCCGAGGAGCGAATGCCCGCGACGGAGCACGCCGTACAAGGCGCCCCTAAAAAATAGCTCTTCGACGAAAGGACCGACGCACGCGACGACCAGCATCAGGGCGATGAGACGGCTCGGCGAGTGC
>DATBBD010000861.1:0-6788 GCA_036271175.1 Polyangiaceae bacterium
AGATGCTCGATGCGGGGTCGACCCGCGAGGTCGCCTTCAAGAGCGAGAAGATGATTACGCTTATCCGCGTACTCGATCAAAATTACTTTTTGGCGCTCGCGCTCTCGCCCGAGGGCAACTTCGGCAAGGGCCGGTACTTGCTCCGTACCTCGGCTCCGAGGTTTCTCGAGCAGCTGGTCTAGAGTCGGCGCACATGGCGGCTTCGAAGCGGAGCGCCGCGGCCCGGGCGCGTCTGCGCGTGCTCGTCCTCAGCGGCCCGAATCTCGACCGGCTCGGCAAGCGCGAGCCGGAGATCTACGGAAAAAAAACGCTCGCGCAGATCTACGACGAGCTCGGCGCGTTCGCGAGCGAGCGCGGCGTCGCCGTCGAGTGCCGGCAATCGAACCACGAAGGCGCGCTCGTCGACTGGATCGGAACGGCATCCGACGACGGCTTCGCCGGCATCCTCTTGAACGCCGGTTCCTACACGCACACGTCGTACGCGCTCTACGACGCGCTGAAGGGGTCGCCTCTTCCGGCGATCGAGCTCCACATCTCGAACCCCGACGCGCGCGAGTCTTTTCGTCACGTGTCGACCATCGCCCCCGTCGTGAAAGGTCGCGTCGCGGGCTTCGGCTCGAAGAGCTACGAGCTCGCGCTCGGCGGGCTTCTCGCGTTGCTCGACGCGGCGCCTCGAAAGCGCACCCCGGGGCGTTGACGGCACTCCGCCCGCGAGAAAAGGTTCGCCCGTGACGGACCTGATCGAGCGAGTGCACGCCGGAGACACGCGGGCCGCTGCGCGGCTCTGTCGCCTCGTCGACGATCGGGTTCCGGGGTATCGCGCGCTGCTCGCCGAGCTGTCGCGTGACGGCGCGCGCGCGCCGGTGATCGGGATCACCGGGAGCCCCGGCGCCGGCAAGAGCACCCTGGTCGATCGACTCATCGGCGCCTACCGAGCTACGGGAAAGCGAGTCGGGGTGGTCGCCGTCGATCCGACCAGTCCGTACACCGGCGGCGCGATCCTCGGCGATCGCGTCCGCATGCAGCGTCACTTCGAGGATCCGGAGGTGTTCATTCGCTCGCTCGCGACGCGCGGCGCGCTCGGCGGCCTGTCGCGCTCGGCTCGGCACGTGACCGCCGTGCTGGTCGCATGGGGCGCCCAGGTCGTACTGCTCGAGACGGTCGGCGTGGGGCAAGACGAGCTCGACGTCACGCTCGTCGCGGACACGACGGTCGTCGTCGTGTCGCCCGGGCAGGGCGACGACATCCAGGCCGTCAAAGCGGGCTTGCTCGAATGCGCCGATGTCTTCGCGGTGAACAAAGCCGATCGCCCGGGCGCCGACGCGACCGTGCGCGATCTGGAAAATATGCTCGCGCTCGGTGCGCTGACCGGTTCCGCGCCGGCGACGCTCGGCCACGGCCAGGCTGCGGTGCGACTCGACCGACCGAGCGGCGAGCTCGCCGGCGACTGGACGCCGCCCGTCGTGAAGACCGTCGCGGCGACCGGCGACGGCGTCTTCGACCTGGCTGCCCGCATCGGCGAGCACGGCGCGTGGAACGAGACCCCGGTAGGGCGAGCCCGAACCGCGCGCCGCGTGGCGTCGCTTCTCGGAGCCGAGCTCCGAAACTCGGTCGCCGAGGTCGTCACGGACGCGCTCGCCGGCGATCTTTCGGCGGCCGTGGACGACGTTCTCGCCGGGCGGCGCGACGTCGACGCGGCGATCGACGCGCTGCTTTCGCGATTCGGCCTCGACCCCGGCGCGGCGGCGGGTCGACAGTAGCGCATGCCCCCCGACGAAGACGAATCGCCGAAGCACGAGCCGCCGCGCCGGTCGCGCGACGGCTCGAAGCGGGAGACGCGCGAGGCGTTGATCGCCGCGGGCGTCGCCGCGTTCGCCGAAGAGGGCCTGGATGCGCCGAGTCTCGACTCGATCTGCGCGCGCGTCGGGTTCACGCGCGGCGCGTTCTACGTCCACTTCAAGGATCGCGAAGACTTCCTGATCGCCGTCATGACGAAGCAGCTCGAGGCGCTGTTCGACGCCGTGATCGCGACCGGCGATGCGGCCTTCGACCTCGAGCGGACCATCGAAATGTACGTCAGCGCGCTCATCGCCGGCACCTTGCCGTCGCTCGGAACCGTTCAGTTTCATCAGCTCCTCGCGGCGTGCGCGCGGTCGTCACGCGTGCGTGAGCAAACCGTCCAGGTCATCGGCGAAGGGGCGCGCCGCGTCGCGACCGCGGTGCGCGAGGGTCAAGGCGCGGGTACCGTCCGCCCCGACGTCCAACCCGACCAGGTAGCGACGCTCCTCGTCGCCCTCGTCGCCGGCGCGCAAACCCTCCTCGATTTGCAGTATCCCTACGATGCGGTCGCCGCGAGCCAAGACCTGTCGCGCATGTTGAAGCGCCCGCGTTGAGTCGCGGGCAGAGCGACGGCTCGGTGGACGGCGCACTCGCCGCGAATGCGCTGCAACCGGCGAGCCCGAACGGCGAACCTGTGGCGCGCCGAGCGGCGAACTTCAGCGTCGAACGCCGGCGTTGCGAGACGCCTTCTTACGAGGCTTCGTTGCGGCCGTCGTTTTCGTTGCGGCAGGGCTCGTCGCGCGCGGTTTGCCCGCGCCGCTCTTCGACGCGGCCGTTTTCTGGGTCACGGCGGTCTTCGACGCGGCCGTCTTCTTGGGTCCGCTCTTCGTCGCGGTCGTCTTGGTGGGGGCGCGCGAATCCGAGCGGATTCTGCCCGGTTTTCTTCCGACGCGTTCCGCCTTGAAGGCGCTCGGGCAAACGTCGTTGACCGGGCATGCGGCGCAAGCAGGGCGTATCGCGGTGCAGATCCTCCGGCCGTGAAAAATCAGGGTGTGACCGATCGCGTCCCACTCTTCTCGAGGGAAGAGGCGCATCAAGTCTTGCTCGATTTTTTCCGGTTCGGTTTCCTTGGTCCAGCCGAGGCGTTGCGATAGGCGCTGCACGTGCGTGTCGACGACCACCCCTTCAGGCGCGTTGAAGGCGACGCCGAGCACGACGTTCGCAGTCTTCCGGCCGACGCCCGGCAACGTGACGAGCTCCGCGAGCGACTTCGGAACCTCGCCGCCGAATTTTTCGACCAGAGCCTTCGACAGGCCGATGACGCTCTTGGTCTTTTGACGAAAAAAACCGAGGCTCCCGATCACTTTTTCGACGTCGCCCGGCTCGGCTCGCGACAGCGCCTCGGCGTTCGGCCACCGAGAGAACAGGGTTGGAGTGGCTTTGTTGACGTTGACGTCGGTAGTTTGGGCGCTGAGCACCGTCGCGACGAGGAGCTCGAACGGGCTCCGATGATCGAGCGCCGTTTTGGCGTCGGGGTGAGCGGCGCGAAGCCGCGCGAACGTCTGCTCCGCCTCGAGAAGGGCGCGCGAGCGGGCCATCAGCCTTCGTCGTCGCCCGCCGGACCGGACTCGTCGGTGCCGTCGCCGCCGGCTCCGTCGCCATCCGTGTCGCTACTCGTTTCGTCGGCGACGGTCGCGCCGTCCGCGATCCCGGTCTCGTCGCGGGGCGCATCGACGGCGACGCCGGCTGCGGACGCCGCTGCGGCTGCGGCGTCGGCGACTTCGTCCGCGTGGGCTTCGCTCACCGATTCGACGGCCACGACGCGTTCGCCGTCGTCGATGCTCATCAACTTGACGCCCTGAGCGACGCGACCGGTCTCCCGGATCTCGACGACGCTCGTGCGAATGGTCTGCCCGCGATCGGTGACGAGCATGACCTCGTCCTTTTCGCCGACCAAGGCGAGCCCGACGACCGGGCCGTTGCGCTCGCTCGCGTCGATGAGAATGATCCCCTTGCCGCCGCGGTTTTGCTGTCGAAATTCTTCGATGGGGGTGCGCTTGCCGTAGCCGCGTTCACAGACGGCGAGGACGTGGGTTCGGTCTTCCTCGGTCACGCCGAGGCCGACGACCACGTCGTCGTCGTCGAGCTCGATCGCTTTGACGCCGGCCGCGTTGCGGCCCATCGAGCGCACCTGCGCTTCGTCGAAACGGATGCTCTTGCCGTTCTTCGTCGCGATCAAGAAATCGCGCGTGCCGTCGGTGACCGCCGCGCTGAGGAGCTGGTCGTCCTCGCGGATGCTCACACCGATGATGCCCTTCTCGCGATAATTCACGTAGTCGAGGATCGGCGATTTCTTGATCTGCCCGCCCTTCGTCAGGGTCGTCACGAAGAGGCCGTCTTTGAAGTCTTCGACCGGTGTGATCGCCGCGACGCGCTCGCCCTCTTCGAGCCCGATGAAGTTCACGATCGCGCGCCCCTTGGCGTTGCGCGCCGCTTGCGGCACCTCGTACACCTTCTTCACGTACACTTTGCCGGTGTTTCCGAAGAAGAACACGAACGAATGCGTCGAGCAGATGAAGAGCTGATTCACGAAGTCGTCTTCGCGCGCCTCCATCCCGCTGGTACCTTTGCCGCCGCGTCGCTGCGCGCGATACGTCGCGAGCGGGGTTCGCTTGATGTACCCGTGATGAGAGATGGTCACGACCATCTGCTCTTCCTGAATCAGGTCCTCGATCTGGATCTCGGCTTCGTCTTCGACGATTTCGGTGCGCCGCGGCTCGGAGAAGGCTTCCTTCACTTCTTCGAGCTCCTTGACGATGAGGTCCATCAAGATCCCCTCGGAGGCGAGGATTGCGCTCAAGCGGACGATCTCGTCGCAGAGGGCACCGTACTCTTGCGCGAGCTTGTCTTGCTCGAGCCCGGTGAGACGCGACAGCCGCATCTCGAGGATGGCCTTCGCCTGTCTTTCGCTGAGGCGATACTCGGATTTTTCGGCCGCTGCGCGGATCTCTTCTTCCGGCCGACCGGCGCGGCGCACGAACGCCTCGAGCCCGCGAAGGGGAAGCTCCATCAAGCGCTCGCGCGCGTGGTCGGGGTCCTTCGACTCGCGGATCGTCTTGATCACGATGTCGGTCTCGGTCGTGACCATGCCGAGACCTTCGATGATCTCGCGTTGTGCCTCGGCCTTGTTCAGGTCGAAGCGCGTGCGCCGGCTCACGACGTCTCGGCGATGCTCGATGAAATGCCCGAGGATGTCCTTCAGCGTGAGGACGGCGGGGCGCCCGTTCACGATGGCGAGGTTGATGACGCCGAACGTCGCCTGCATGTCGGTCAGGTGATAGAGCTGGTTCAGGACGACCTGGGGGAACACGTCCTTCCGCAGCTCGATGACGAGGCGCATGCCCTCGCGATCGCTCTCGTCGCGGGCCTCTTTGATGCCCTCGATGCGCTTGTCGCGCATGAGCTCGCCGATCTTCGCGTGCAGGCGGGCCTTGTTGACCTGATACGGCAGCTCGATGATGACGAGCTGTTCGCGCTCGGTGCCGGCGACCTGCTCGGTGATGGCGCGCGCCCGCATCGTGATGCTGCCGCGACCCGTCTTGTACGCCTGATAAATCCCGAGACGTCCGTAGATGAGCCCCGCGGTCGGAAAATCCGGACCGGGGATGAGCTCGATGAGCTCCTCGAACGACATTTCCGGCTCGCGGATGAGCTTGATCGTCGCGGTGAGCACCTCGTTCAGGTTGTGCGGCGGGATGTTCGTCGCCATGCCGACCGCGATGCCGCCCGAGCCGTTGACGAGCAGGTTCGGAAACGCCGCCGGGAGAACGACGGGCTCCTGATTCGACTCGTCGTAGGTCGGAATGAAATCGACGGTTCCCTTGTCGAAGTCGTCGAGGAGCTGCGCCGCGATGCGCGAGAGTCGAGACTCGGTGTACCGGTACGCCGCGGGAGGGTCGCCGTCGACCGAACCGAAGTTACCCTGCCCGTCGATCAGCGGATGGCGCATGCTGAAGAGCTGCGCCATGCGGACGAGCGCGTCGTACACGCTCGCGTCGCCGTGCGGGTGGTACTTGCCGAGCACCTCACCGACGACGAGCGCGCACTTCTTGAAGGCGGAGCCCGCGTTGAGCCGCATGTCGCGCATCGCGTACAAGATGCGCCGGTGCACCGGCTTCAAGCCGTCGCGCACGTCGGGGATCGCACGCCCGATGATGACGCTCATCGCGTAATCCAGGTACGAGGTGCGCATCTCGTCCTGAATACCGACGGGGATTTCGTAAGGCGTACCGGTAGGGTTCTCGTTGGCCATGGAGGGGAATGAAGGGGAAGCCGGGGCGCGCAGCGCGCTGTCAACGCGCGCCGCGAACAACGGCTCAGAGCGCCAGTTGAACTACCTCGGACACCCCCCGGCCACAACCATTCGCACGCGCATTTCGCGCCGAAAAAGCGGCCTCTCGGTATTATTTTTGGGGAGCTTTTCGCGCATCGGCAGCCGCGTCGTGGACGGCCGCGTCGCGTGCTCCGGAGTCCGCAGCCGGTCGCCCGGAGTCGCTCGCGTCGGCGCTCGCGTCGCTGGACGCATCCGGCGAGGAGGCGTCGATGACCGAGGCGTCCCGAGCGGCGCAAAGAGTGGACAGATCGTTGCACGTCGGGCAATCGGGGACGACGGGCACGCCCGCGTCCGTGCACGTGATGCGCGGCGAGGTGCCGCTGCACGCGAAGCACTCCTGCGCCGCACGACAGGAGCTGGCGACGCCGACGCAATTCTCGACGCACGCCAAGAGCGCAGGGCCGTTCGGACACCCCGCGGTGGCGATGGTCACGCAGAGCGCCGTGCACCCATTGACGAGAGGTCCTGCGTCGCCAGGTGAGCCGCCCGTCGGCATGGCAGTCGAGCCGCCGGTTGCCGGAGCGCCGCCGCTCGACGCACCCCCGCTCGACGCACCGCCCGTTCCGGCGGTGCCGCCCGTCGCGGCGTCGGGCACCCCGACGCCATGCTCCGAGCT
>DATBBD010000862.1:0-5399 GCA_036271175.1 Polyangiaceae bacterium
TCCGCATGCTCGGCGGCTCCAGCTCGAACGCGCCGCGCTCCCACATGAGCATCCGATAGAACGCCTTCAGCGGTGCGATCGCGATCTCTTTGCCGGCGAGCTGCTCGATGGTGACGCCTTGAATGAGCCCTTGATCGAGGAAGATGCGACCGACGTCGGTCTCCGTCTCGATGACGAGCACGCCCGATTTGCGCGACGTTCCGAAGAGCTGGAGAAGATCGGGGAGCGGAATTTCTTCGAGGCTCCCGCGCATGCGCGACTCGCCGCCATCCGCGCGACGCGGCGGCATGGCGGCCTTCGGAAGGGTCGCGCCGGACTCGCCGCTCTTTCGAGCCGTGACCGCCGGTTGTTCCTCGCCGGACGCGATGACCTTGAGGATGTTGCTGCCGATGAGGACGCGATCGCCCTCCTTGAGCCATCCCTGAACGATGCGCTCGCCGTTGACGAACGTGCCGTTGGTCGAGCCGAGATCCTCGATGTGGATCTTTCCGTCGCGAAGCTCGATGCGCGCGTGCTTCCGCGACACCATTTCTTCGACGAGAACCATGTCGAGGTCGCTCGACCGCCCGACCACGATGGGACGGTTCTCCTCGATAGGGAACTCGCCGCCCTGGTACTTCCCGGAGATGAACCGGAGAGCGAGCCGGGGTTTCGAGGTGCTTTTCGGTGGAGCCGCTGGCATTCCGTGGGGATCTTGCATTCGAGCTTATCCCAAGGAGTCCACCACTTGGGCCCTAACCAGACCGCGCGCAAACCGCTCCGATGAGCAGACGGTAAAGATAGGATCCGCTTTAGGAAACGGTCAAGCAAGCACTCTTACATGCCGTGGCCCGGGCCGGGCTCTGGTGCGGGGCGTGTAGGTCCACTTGCGCCAGCCGCCCCTGTCGCGCTTGTCCCGAAGCTCCCCGATTCAGGCCGGATCGAGGGCGGGCGCGCCGCTGGGGGCTCGTAAACCGGCAAGACGATGGTGAACACCGAGCCGACGCCCAGCTCCGACGTCACCTCGATTCGGCCGCCCATCGCCTGCACCATCCGCTGGCTGATGGCCAATCCGAGCCCCGTTCCGCGCGGCTTCGTCGTGAAGAAAGGCACGAACAAGTGGTCGAGCACCTCTTTCGGGATGCCCCGCCCCGAGTCGTGGACGGCGATTTCCGCGTATCCCGGCTCGGTCTGGCCGGGGCGCCGACGGGTGACGACCACCACTTCGCCGGTCCCGTTCATGGCCTCTTCGGCGTTGCTCACGAGATTGATGAGTACTTGTCGAAGTTGTTCCTCGTCGGCGCGAACCGACAGCACGCCCTCGGACGTGCGCGGGACGAGGCGCGTCGCTTGCTCGCGGTTCGAACCGAGCACCTGAAGCGTCCGCCGGACGGCGGCGTTCACGTCGACTGCGCCAGGGTTCCCCTTCGACGGGCGGCCGTAGTCGAGCACCGAGCGCACGACGCGATCGAGCCGATCGACCTCTTCGAGGATGATGCCGACGAATTCGCGCGTCACGCCGTCGAGCTCTTTGCCGTCGGGGGGTTCGCCGAGGAGCTGCGCCGCACCCTTGATGGCGCCGAGCGGATTTTTCACTTCGTGCGCGAGACCGGCCGCCATCTGTCCGAGCGCGGCGAGTCGATCGCGCTCCTGGAGCCGGCGGTACTGGCGCGAGTTTTCGACGACGATGCCGATCTGCAGGGCGAGCGATTCGAGGATGGTCACGTCTTCCCCGCTGAACGCGTCGCTCACTCGGTCGTCCACGAGAACGAGGATGCCCAATAAATCGTTCGCGCCGGAGCGAACACCGAGGCACGCGCCCCCGCGAAACGACTCGAGGAGCTCCGCCGACGCGAGCACGCGCTCTTCCGCTTCGGCGGCGTGAGCGTCGCCGCGTTCGCGGCACTCCGCGGCTTTCGCCGCGACGCTGTCGAATACGATCGCCGACGAGGCGAGCCGTTCGATGAGCGGACGCGCCGCGAGCCCGTCGAGGCGCGCAGGACCGGCGGTGCCGAAGGAACCCGCGACGATGAAGTCCGAGCCCATCGGATCGCGGAGATAGAGCGCCGCGCCGGTCGCGCGATGCGAATTTTCGAGCGCCGAGAGCACGACGTCGACCATCTCGCCCGATTCGAGCACGCGGGCGAGCGCGCGGCGCGCTTCGGTGACGGCGCGTTCCAGATCGAGCCGTTCGCGAAACGCGCGGTGAATGTAGCGCGCGACCATGTCGCGGAGCGGCTCGAACAAAGTGAGCATGCCGATCGCCGCGAGGATCGCGTTCAGATACATCGTGCCGAAGCCGCCGATGACCTCGACGAAGATGTAGAAAATGCCGGCGAGCGCGAACGCCACCGCCGTCGAAACGACGGCTCGGCCGAGCATTTCGTACAGATCGACGAGGCGCTCGCGGATGAGCGATTCCGCGAGCACGTAGAGGAACACGATGCTGAGCACCGCTCCCACCGGCGGCAACGGCGCGCCGATGAACCACAAGAAATCGGCAAGGCTGAACAGCGCCGCGAGGGTGCCGATGAGCACCAGGAAGCGAACCCGTCGCTCGGTGGCCCGCGAACGACTCCGTTCGCCGCGCCGCCACAGCGAAAAGAGGCCCGCCGCGATGAGCCCGAACACGTAGAGGAACACGATGCCGCGCGCGAACCCGCGCGCGTGATACGGCGACAAAATGAGGAGCAACGGCGGAACGCCGAGGACGCCCGCCACCCGCAGCATCGGGGAGCCACCTCCCGGCCGCGGAAAAATCGCTTCGAACAGATGGAGCGCGAACTGCGGCAAGAGCACGGCGAGCACGGCGGTGAAGCGCCACCACAGGGCTTGATGCACGAAGTGGTACAGCCACTGCGCCAGGTACCAGAGCCCCATGTCGAACGCGAAGAGCGCGAAAAAGATCTGCGCGCGCCCGGTGCGCCCGCGGAGGAGCACCGAGATGGCGATGATCACCGCCAGCGCACCACAGAGGAGCGACGTCCGGGTCCTGAGGTCCACGGCCGAACGGTAGCGCGGTCGCCGCGAGGAGACCAATCCGTCGCGCACGGCGCTTTACTCGTCGAGCGCTCCCGAGCTATCGAGCTTGTGTGGCGAAACCCCGACTCGGGCGGCCCACCGGGGGCTTCACTCAGCACCGTCGACTGGATCTTCTCCGCGAGTTGCTCAGTCGGCATCCGCGCGGATTGTCGCTCGAAGAGCTCGCCGATCAGCTCGAGGTCTCGACGCGCAGCGTTCGTCGATACCTGAAGGAAATGCACCACCAATACGACCTCGAGCCGGTGCAGACTCGCGGGGGCGGCGCGCTCCTCTGGCGGATCCGCGCCGGGGAAATCCCGCGAAAGATCGAGCTACGGCGGACGCAGGCGTACGCCCTCCTCGCCGCGCGACGCCTCTTCGAACCGCTTCGAGGCTCCGCGCTCTTCGAGGAAATCGACCTCGCCGTGAGCCGTCTGCTCTCCGTCGCTCAGCGCCCCGGGCGCGGTCCCAATGCCGGCATCGCCGACGCGCGACTCGAAGAGCGATTTCTTTATTTGCCCTTCGCGCCGAAAAACTACGCGGAAAAAACCGAGGAGCTCGACGACCTCTTTCAAGCCGTCTCCGATCTTCGTCCCCTCACCCTCCTTTATCGCAGCGCGGGCAAAGACCAAGACGAGCGCATCACCATCCACCCTTACGCGCTCGTGCTCTACCGCGACTCGATTTATTGCGTCGGGTATCACGCCGATCGCGGCGAAGTGCGCACCTTGCTCCTCGATCGTATGCGCGACACGCAAGCCGCGATCACCGACCGCTTCGAGCTCCCCGCCGACTTCAACATCGACGACTATTTCCAGGGCGAATTCGGCATCTGGAAGAGCACGACCAAGCACAAGGTCGTCATCGACTTCGATCAACAAGGCGCCGAGTACGTGCGCATGCGCAAAGTCCATCCCACGCAAAAGCTCGCCGCCATCGCCGGTGGCGTTCGCCTCACGATGACCGTCGGCAACCTCCGCGAGCTCACGAGCTGGGTCCTCGAATGGGGCCGCCGCGCCAAAGTCATCGAGCCCCCGGAGCTCGTCGAGCGCGTCCGCGAAGAGCTCGAAGGCGCCCTCAAGGGTTACAAGAAGACGAAGTGAGCGAGTGCCAGGCTGTGCGACCGCGGGTCGCGCGGCGCCGGCATTCGTGCCGGTTTCATCGCATGGCACGTGCGTTGCTGTCCGTTCGCGCATGAAAGACGGCGAGCTCAGGCGATTGTTCAGGAACCTCGTCAATTGCTCGCTGGTCTCGGCGCTCGCCGCGCCGGGTTGCGGGGATTCCACGACGACGAGTCACGGCGAGAACGACCTGAGCGGCACCGGCAGCGAGACCTCATCGGGGACCCGTTCTGGCCGGATCTTCCTCAGTCCGATTTCGCGCCGCCCGAGTGCGACGCCGATGCTTCGGGTGGGGTCGAGCTCGCGCATGGGCTGAAGCCGGCGAGCGCCGTGGACTACGTCGCGCTCGAGTTGGTGTCTCAATTCGCGGCGAGCTCCGCCGGAATGGTGATCGATTCCGACGGAACGGCGTGCAAGACGGCGACGAAACCGAGCGTCTGCCGGGCACTGATCACGGACGCGGGTACCGGGCTGCAGACCACCGAGTCGTGCGGCGGCCCGCCGTACCCATGCCAGTACTTTCTCGTGAGCACTGCGGGCGACATGATGAACACGTGGTTGCCCGGGCCGGGCTACCTCGAATTTCTCGGCGCGATCGATACGCCCGCGGAAGCGATTCTCGTCGTCGCCTCGGACACGTACGGAGGCTACTCGGTCGAATGCCAGCAACCGACCGTGCGCGCGGTGAGCGACGGGTACGAGGTCGTGGCCCTGCAATGGGTCGCGGATTGCGCTCCCGCCGTCGAAGATCGCGTGCTCCTTCATGTGGGCCACGACGGAACGGTGACCGAGCTCCGTCGGAACACCGCGAGCGTGAGCACGGGGTGCACGGGCCGTCGGACCCCAGGGCTCGTGTCGCGTCCCGAGCCCGCGACGAACGAGCTCGGTGATTTCTTCACTCGCATTGCGCTCCTCGAGGCGGCGAGTGTGGATGCGTTTCGCCATCTTCACGCCGAGATCGGCGCGCACCGCGCCGGCGACGAGCTCCTCGCCGCGGTGGACCGCGCAATGGGCGACGAGGTTCGGCACGCCGACGTGACGGGCGCGCTCGCGCGCCGGTTCGGCTCCGAGCCGGTTCCGGCCCGCGTCGAACCGCTACCGCTCCGCGAGCTCGAAGCCGTCGCGTGCGAAAATGCAGTGGAGGGTTGCGTGCGTGAAACCTATGGCGCCTTGTGCGCCACGTACCAAGCGCGCGCGGCGACCGACGCGATCGTCGCCGACACCATGAGCTCCATCGCCGAAGACGAGACACGGCACGCCGCCCTGTCTTGGCAGATC
>DATBBD010000863.1:0-8450 GCA_036271175.1 Polyangiaceae bacterium
GCCCGAGCCGCCGCAGCCCACCACTTTGATGCGGGCTTGATATGCGACCATTTCGTCCGCAAATTCGATCGAGGAACTCATTTTATCCTCCCAAACGCACTCACCGGACCCGGTGCCGTGTCTCGGGGCTGCCTCTCCCGAGACGGGGTCCTTCTTTGAACACCGCCTGCTGACGCCGTTGACCTTCCTTCAGTCCTTGCTCGAATCCATCAAAACGCTGCCTTGAACCAGGTCCAGAATCCGCCGCGTCGATCGGGCGGTTCGTGAATCACTCCGCGGAGCTCGGGCATGACGCGCTCGGCGGCTTCTTGTCGCGAGTGCATCTCGGCGAGCTTGGCCGCGCCGTAGCGCACCAGGCCGACGCCGGTTGCGTATTGCGGCCCTTGCACGAGCTGCACGATGCCCTTCACGCCGATGGGAAAACCGAGTCGCACCGGCATCGCGAGCACCTCTTCGGCGCACTCGACCATGCCTTCCATGAGCACGGCGCCGCCGGTCAGAACGACTCCCGCGCTGATCTGTTCGATGAGCCCGGCTTCTTCGATGCGCCGGCGCACTTCGCTGAAAATTTCTTCGACGCGGGGCTCGATGATGTCCGAGACGACGCGGCGAGCGACTTTGCGCGGCGTGTGGCCGCCGACGCCGGGCACTTCGATTTCTTCGTCGTCGGCGATCATGCGGCCGAGCGCGCACCCGAAGTTCCGCTTCAGGCGCTCGGCTTCGCCGCCGGGGGTCCGGAGGCCGGCCGAGACGTCGCGGGTAATGTTGTTTCCGCCCGCGGGAATGACGCTGGTGTGGGCGATGCCGCCGTCGGCGTAGACGAGCAGATCCGTCGTGCCCCCGCCGATGTCGATCACCGCGACGCCGATTTCCTTCTCGTCGTCGGACAGCACGGCGTCCGCGCTGGCGAGGGGTTCGAGCACGACGTCGGCGACCTCGAGACCGCAGCGTTCGACGCAACGACGCACGTTCTCGACGCACGATTTGGCGGCGGTGATGAGGTTCACGCGCACCTGGAGGCGGACGCCGCTCATGCCGATGGGGTCGCGCACGCCGTCCTGATTGTCTACCAAGTACTCGCGCGGGAGCGCGTGGAGGATCATCCGATCGGCGTCGACCGGGATGGCGCGAGCGCCTTCGAGCACGCGCTCGAGGTCCGCGAGCGTCACTTCCCGCCCTGAAACCGCGGCGACGCCGTCCGAGACGTGGCTCCGGATGTGACCGCCGGCCACGCCGGCGTACACGGTCTGAATTTCCACGCCGGCCATGGTCTGGGCGGCGTCGATCGCCTCGCGAATGGAGCGAACCGTCCATTCGATGTTCGAAACGACCCCTTTGCGCAGGCCGCGACACGGCACGTTGCCGACGCCGAGGATGGTGACCCCGTCCGCGTCGACTTCTCCGACGACGGCAGACACCTTGGTGCTGCCGAGGTCGAGACCCACGATGATTTCCGCTCCGCTCGCGCTGGTCATGTCGTCACTGATTGAGGCAAAATTTCAGCTGTTTTAGTGCCGGGGACTTGTCCTCGACGCTGCCATGCGGGTCGGAATCGGGCCAACTTTTGGCTGTCGGTCTTCGTCGCTTGCGGAAGCGGCCGGACCCGGCTCATCGCATCCTCACGACGACGCGTTCGGGGTGTGCGGCGTTGTCGAGAAAGATGATGCCGGGAAGCTCACCGTTCGCCTGGAGCTTCGCGATGACCCTGGCACCCATGAGCAGCTTCTGCCGAAACGGGCCCATACCGAGCTCGAGGGCCGTCCCGCGCTTCCCGATGGTCAAAACGACCGCGCCGTCCGAGCCGAGGTGCACCTCTTCGGGCTCGTAGACCTTCGAGAGGGGCATGCTCTGGTACTCGCGCACGACTTCGAGACCGACCGCGAGTCGATCGACGGCGCGATCGCGGTCGACGGCGAGATCTCGCGTATTCACCCCCGTGATGTAAGGAAGATCGGTCGGATCCTTGGCTTCGACCGGCTTGAACGGCTCCCCTTCGGGAGTGATCAGGTAGAGGCCGTCGTCGAGGGTGGCCACCGCGGCCGCCTCGCGTTCGACGACATCGACGCGGAGAGTTCCGGGCAGTCCGCGTCCGACTCGGGCTTGCTCGATCCACGGATCTTCGAGGAGCTTTCGTTCGGCGGCATGCGCGTCGACCGCGAACAGGTTTTGCCCGAGCGAGACGCCCGCGAGGCGCGCGAGCTCTCCGGCGTTGTAGTGGTGGTTGCCGGTAACGGCGAGGGTCCGGATCGAAAACCGCGGCGTCGTGAGCGCGTAGCGGTGCGCTCCCCACGCGAGCATGAGCGAGAGCGCCGTGACCAACCCGAGCCCGAGCACGAGCTTCGACCCCGCGACGACGAGCGCGAGCGGACCGGGGCTCGCCGAGCCGTCGCTTTCCCCGTCGCCCCTCGGCGCGACGGGGCCCGGCGGCGGACTGTCGCTCGCGACGAAGCCGTATTCGCTCGGCGCGTCGACGACGGCGCCCTTTGCCGTCCGTTTCGTGGTCGCTCGGCGTCGATTCACGTGGAGACTCCCTTCGCGGGCGCGATTCTCTTTTCGATGATCGCCTGGACGTCCTTGAGGATCTTGTTCACGTCGCCCGCGCCGAGCGCGATCACGCAGTCGCCCGGGCTCGCGGCCGCGGCGAGATCTTCGACGAGCTTCTTGCGATCGCGCGCGTACGACACCTCGTGGTGGCCGTGCTCACGAATGGCCGCCGCGAG
The DNA here is from genome assembly GCA_036271175.1 of Polyangiaceae bacterium. Classification (GTDB taxonomy): domain Bacteria; phylum Myxococcota_A; class Polyangia; order Polyangiales; family Polyangiaceae; genus DASZVB01. The sequence goes on from DATBBD010000863.1 coordinate 2,721, forward strand.
CCGGTCGCTCGAAGCGCCGGCGATGGGGGCTTCGCCGGCCGCGTAGACGTCGAGCAAAAAGAGCCGATCCGCTTGGTTGAACGCGCGCGTGAATTCGTCGAACAGGTGGTGCGTGCGCGTGTAGCGATGCGGCTGGAACGCGACGATGATCTTGCCGTCGAACGCGCGCCGGGCCGCGGCCAACGTGGCGACGACCTCCGCGGGGTGATGGCCGTAGTCGTCGACGAGGGCGACCCCGCCCGGCTCCGCGACGATGGTGAACCGCCGCGCGACGCCGCGGAAGGTCGAGAGCGCTTCCTTGATCACGTCGAGCGGCACCTCGAGCTCGTCCGCGATGGCGATCGCGGCGAGGCAGTTCAAGACGTTGTGCTGCCCGGGCATCTGCACGACGAACTCGCCGTAAGGTTTGCCGTGCCGGTAGGCGACGAAGCTCGTGCGCATCCGATTGAATCCGAGGGCGCGCGCCGAGTAGTCGGCCTGCGGCGACAGGCCGTACGTCACGTGACGGCGCACGATGCGCGGCAACAGCTCTTGAACCGACGGATGATCGAGACAGAGGACGGCGAGCCCGTAGAAGGGCACCTTCTCCGCGAACTGCACGAAGGCTTCTTTCACCCTGTCGTGCGTGCCGTAGAAGTCGAGGTGCTCGGGGTCGATGTTGGTGATCGCCGCGATGGTGGGCGTGAGCCGGAGAAACGAGCCGTCGCTTTCGTCCGCTTCGGCGACGAGCAAATCGCCGGCGCCGAGCCGCGCATTCGTGCCCCAGACGTGCATTCGTCCCCCGACGACGACCGTCGGATCGAAGCCGGCCGCGCCGAGGATCGTCGCGACCAGCGACGTGGTCGTGGTCTTGCCGTGCGAACCGGCGATCGCGACGCCGTATTTCACGCGCATCAACTCGGCGAGCATTTCCGCGCGCGGAATCACCGGGATCCCGAGCTTGCGCGCCTCGACGAGCTCCGGATTTTCGTTCTGAATGGCGCTCGAATAAACGACCACGTCGGCGCCAGGGACGTTTTGCGCCTGATGACCGACGTCGATCCGCACGCCGAGCCGCTTCAAGCGACTCGTCGTCTCGCCTTCTTTCAAATCCGAGCCGGAGACGTCGAACTCGAGCGTACGAAGGATCTCGGCGAGCCCGCTCATGCCGATGCCACCCACCCCGACGAAATGTACGTGGCGCACGCGTCCGCGGAACATCACGCGCCCCTTTCCGTGGACCGGGCGAGTCTGCCGCCCTCGGGCGCCTCGTCACGCGGGACGTAGATCGCGCCGTTGTGCCCTTGCCCGCGCACTCCGGCGAGCCCGAGGAGATCGCGCGCGATGACGACCGCGGCGTCCGGGCGTCCGAGCCGCGTCGCATCGTCGGCCATGCGACGAAGGAGCGCGCCATCTGTTGCGAGGCGACCGAGCTCGGTCGTGAGTCGCGGAACGGTCGCGTCGTGGGCGAGCACCATCAGCGCCGCACCCTCGCGCTCGAGCCATTCGGCGTTGTGACGCTGATGGTCGCCGGCGAACGGATACGGAATGAGCAGGCTCGGACGGCCCACCGCGCAAATCTCGGCCACGGCGCCTGCGCCGGCGCGACCGATGACCAGATCCGCGGCGCCCAGCGCGCGCGGCATGTCGTCGATGAACGGAACGACGCGCGCGACGTTCGTCTTGCCGAGCTCGGCGTAGAGCGCTCGCACCGCTTCGTCCTTGCCGGCGCCGGCTTGATGAACGACGGAAACGCGCGCCTTTACCGCGGCGAGCGCGCGCGGCACGGCGTCGTTCAGCGACGCGGCGCCCTGGCTCCCCCCGAGGACGAGCACCCGGAGCTCCGCGCCGGGCTCGTACGCCACGGGTCGAAAGCCTTGGCGAAGCGGAACGCCGGTGCGGAGCACCCGCGACGGCGAGAAGTGACGCTCGGATTCGGGAAACGCGGTGTACGCGCGCTGAACGAGCGGCGCGACCACTCGATTGGCCAGACCGATGGCGCTGTTCGGTTCCATGACGGCGAGCGGGATCCGGAGCGAGCGCGCGGCGACCGAGACCGGACCCGCTGCGTAACCGCCGATCGAGAACACCGCGCTCGGCGCATGCCGGGCGAGGAGCGCCCGCGCCTTCGGGATCGACGTGAGTGCCTGCGCCGCGCCGCGGACCGCGCCGAGCGCGCCGTTGCCGCGGATCGGCAGAACCCGGAGGAGCTCGAGCGCGTAGCCGCGCTCGGGAACGACTTTCGTCTCGAGCCCGCGCTCGGTGCCCACGAAGACGAGCGCGATTTCCGGCGCGAGCGCGCGCACCGCGTCGGCAACGGCGATGAGCGGGAACACGTGCCCACCGGTGCCGCCGCCTGCGAAGACGATCGTCGTCACGGCGACGCTCCGGCGGGGTTCGAGTCTTGGAGCGACGCATCCATCGGCGCGAAGTCGGCCTCCGACGCCACGAAGGCGCTCGCTTCGGCGGGGCGGCCCGGCGTCGCGAAACGCGCCGTGCCCCCGCGATCGCGCGATATGTTGAGCAGGATCCCCATCGCGGCCGCGCTGACCAGGAGCGACGACCCGCCGTAACTCACGAACGGAAGCGTGAGCCCCTTCGTCGGGAGCATCGCCATGGCGACCGCGAGATTGATGAGCGCTTGCAAGCCGAACAGCACGGCGATGCCGAACGCGATGTACGCGCCGTACTCGTCGTCCGCGCGGAGCGCCACGCGAATTCCACGCGCCACGATGACGAGATACGTGAGCGAGAGTGCCAAAATACCCACGAAGCCGAGCTCTTCGCCGATGATCGCCGAGACGAAATCGGTGTGCGCTTCGGGCAAGTAGAGCACCTGCAACCCTTTGCCGAGACCCATGCCCGTGGTCTGGCCGGAGCCGAAGCTCATGACCGATTGGAAGGGTTGGTAGGCGAGATCTTGCCGGTGCTCCGCCATGTTGAACCACGCGAGCACGCGCTCCCAGCGATACGCCTTCGAGCGAACGAGCCACGCACCCACACCGGCGCCGAGGATCATCGCGCCGAGGAGGTAACCGAGCCGCGCACCCGCAACGAAGAGCATCGCGAACGTGAGGAGCAAGAGCACGAGCGCGCCTCCGAAGTCGGGCTGCTTCAAGCAGAGGAGCATCAGCACGCCGGCCATGAGGAAATGCGGCAGCATGCCGATCTTGAACGAGCGCACTTGCTCCTGCTTTTTCGCGAGCGAGTACGCGAGCCACAAGATGAGCGCGAGTTTGGCGGCCTCGGACGGCTGCACGCTCACCGGACCGAAGCGGAGCCAGCGCGCCGCGCCACCGCCGGTGTGCCCGAATCCGACGACCGAGAGCACGAGGAGGATCGTGACGCCGCCGATCGCGGGGTACGTGAGTTTCCTGAGCTTGTGATAATCGGTGCGCGCGAAGGCCGTCATGATCGCCAGTGCGACGACCGCGTACAGCCCTTGGCGCTTGAGGAAGTAGTACGGGTCGTGAAAGGTCACCGTCGCCTCGATGGTGCTCGCCGAGAACACCATCAGAACGCCGAAGCCGAGGAGGGCGACCGCGACCGCGCCGAGCAGCGGGTCGACGGGGCCGCGGCGCGGCGCGATTTCCGTGCGGGTCTCGTCGCTCACGCGGACCTCCGTGCGGCGAGGCGGCGCGCCGCGGCGGCGAATCGCTCGCCTCTGTCTTTGTAGCTCGTGAACATGTCGAAGCTCGAGCACGCGGGTGACAAGAGGACGGCATCGCCGGGTTCGGCGAGCCCGCGCGCGCGCTCGACGGCTTCGTCGATGCTGGTCGCGCGAACCACCGGGACGCGGTTGCCGACGTCACTCGCGATGCGATCGGCCGCTTCACCGATGACCACGACCGCCCGACCCTTTTTCGCGAGCGCGTCGACGAGCGGCGCGTACGAGCCGAGCTTGTCGCGGCCTCCGGCGATGAGCACCGCGCGCGATTCGGTGAGCCCGGAGAGCGCGGTGACGGCGGCACCGACGTTCGTCGCTTTCGAGTCGTCGTAGTAGCGCACGCCGTCGAGCTCGACGACCAAGGTCATGCGATGGTCGAGCGCACGGAATCGGCCGAGCCCCTCGATGACGGCGCCGTCCGAAATGTCGAAAACCCGCGTCGCGGCAACCGCCGCGGCGGCGTTCTCGCCGTTGTGCGCGCCGTGAAAATCGGTCTCGTCGAGCGAGAACCGCGCGCCGGTTTTTCTTTCGACGATCGCGCGGTTCTCGACGAAGTAATCGCCGCCCTTGCCGAACGTCACGAGCCGGCCGCGTCCGCGGTCGGCTTCTCGCCGGCATACCGCGTCGTCCGACGGAATGACCGCGACGTCGTCCGAGCGCTGATTGACGAAAGCGTTCCCCTTCGCGTTCGCGTACGCCTCGAACGACGGATATCGATCCAGGTGATCTTCGGTCACGTTGAGGAGCACGCTGACTTTCGGACGGAAGGTCGGCGTGCGCTCGAGCTGGAAGCTCGACACCTCGACGACCAGAACGTCGAACGGCCGATCCACGGCCTCCGAAAGCGGCGTGCCGAGGTTTCCCCCGGCGAAGACCCGGAGCGAAGCGGACTCGAGCAATGCGGCCACTGCGGTGGTCACGGTGCTCTTGCCGTTGGTGCCTCCCACGGCGAGGATCGGCGCCCTGACGAAGCGGGACGCCAGCTCGAGCTCGCCGATCACCGGGACGCCGCGCGCTTCGGCGCGTTCGAGGGCAGGAAATGATGGCACGCCGGGCGACAGCACGACGAGATCCGCGGCCTCGAACGGGACGCCCTCGTGGCCGCCGCCGCGGAGCTCGATGCCGAGCGCGCGGGCTGCTTCACCCAGATCCGAGGTCGGGCGAATGTCGTTGCCGATGACCTTGGCGCCGCGTTCGAGGCAGAGCCGCGCCGCGGAAACGCCGCTCTGGCCGAGGCCGACGACGATGACGGATTTGCCGTGGAGTTCGTCGACCATGGTCACCTGAGCTTCAACGACGCGAGCGCGACGAGCGCGAGGAGGATGGAGATGATCCAGAAGCGCACGATGATCCGCGGCTCCGGCCATCCCTTCTTTTCGAAGTGGTGATGGATCGGAGCCATCAAGAACACGCGCCGTCCGAACAGCTTGAACGACACGACCTGAGTGATGACGCTGACGGTCTCGACGAAGAAGATGCCGCCGAGAAGGATGCTCAAGAGCTCGTTCTTCGTGAGCACGGCGAGCATGCCGAGCCCGCCGCCGAGCGCGAGCGATCCCACGTCGCCCATGAACACCTGGGCGGGGTACGTGTTGTACCAAAGGAACCCGATGCCCGCGCCGATGACGCTTGCCGCGAAGATCGCGAGCTCGCCCATCTCGGGGATGCCGGGGATGTCGAGATACTGAGCGATCGGTCGTCCGAAGAGCACGAGACCGGCGACGTACGCCCACATCAAGTAGGTGCCGGCGTTGATCATCACCGGACCGATCGCGAGGCCGTCCAGCCCGTCGGTGAGGTTGACGGCGTTGCTCGTCGCCACCACGACGAACACCGCGAACACCACGTAGAGCCAGAGCGGCAGCTCGATCGGATGCTTGGCGAACGCGACGAAGGGCACCGAGAGCCGCGACCGGATGGCGACCCACCCGGCCGGCATCGCCGGTTCGTAGAGAAAACAGTAACTGATCGCCACCGCGCCGACGCCGGTTTGGCCGAGCAGCTTGTACTTTCCGGGCAACCCGCCGCTGCTTTTTTTGACGAGCTTTCGACGATCGTCGACGTACCCGATGACGCCGTACCCC
>DATBBD010000864.1:0-3983 GCA_036271175.1 Polyangiaceae bacterium
GCAGGTGCTTCACTACTGCAACTACTGGCTCGTCTATCACGGCGCCGACGGGATGGCGCCGGGCACGGTCGTTTACTGGTCGCTCGCCGTCGAAGAGCACTTCTATCTGGTGTTCCCGGCGATGTTCACCGTGCTGGTCCGGGCGCGCTTTTCGCCGCGGAAACAGCGCGCCATATTTTTCGCGATCTGTCTCCTGACCTTGGCGTGGCGATGCCTCTTGATCTGGACCGGCTCGAGCTACGATCGCACGTACCTCGCGACCGACACGCGGTTCGACTCGATGCTCTTCGGGTGCAGCCTCGCCGTCTGCGGCAACCCCGCGCTCGATCTTCCGAAGAAGGAGCGGCCCGAGTTTCGCGACCTGTTGTTTTTCGGAGCCGGCATCGCCGCCCTCCTCGCATCGTTCCTGATCCGGGCGGAGCTCTTTCGCGAGACCTTTCGCTACACCGTTCAAGGGTTCGCGCTCATTCCGGTGTTCATCAGCGCGATTCGCTTTCCGCGCTGGGGACCCTTCCGGTTCTTGAATTTGCGCCCGGTGCGCTACGTCGGCACGATTTCATACTCGCTCTATCTCGTGCACCAGGTGATCATGCGTGCGACGGACGAATGGCTGAAATGGTCTCCTGGGACCATGGCGGCCTTGAATCTCGCGCTCGCGCTCGCGGTGTCGAGCGCCATGTGGCAATTCATCGAGAAGCCGTTCGGCGTGCTCCGCAAACGCCTGACGACCGTGCGTCACGCGACGGCGTGAGCTCGCGCGCGCGTCACTTGCCGATCAAGGTTCCGGCCCACCCGAGGCCGACGAAGACCGCGTACGACGGCGGAATCACCGTCACCGCGACGGACGTGTTGGTCGTCGGGTTCGTGATTTCTCCGAGCGTCGCCCACGCGGCGCGTGCGCCGGTGTCCACCCGGAAACCGCGACCGAGGTTGTAAGCGAAGATGGCGCCGGCCCCGAGCGCACTGAGCGCGCCGCCCTCGTTCTGTCTGTTGGTCGAGAGGATGCTCGACCCGTACAGCTGGACGCTGAAGCGATCGCGCACGTAGCCCGTGCCGACGATCAACGAAAGGCGCGGATCGGCGGCGTCCGAGAGCGTATCGAGCATCGGCGCGTAGCCCGCGCCGGCGCGAAGGGTCAAGGTGCCGTGCGCGACCTCCGCCGAGTACTCGAAGACCGCGCCGGTGGCCGAGCCGAACGTCGGCTCGAGCGTGTAGGTCGTGTAGCCGGCGAGATCGACGGTTCGCGTGAAGCCGAGCCCGATGGCCCCGCCGAGCGCAAAGTGCTTGCTGAAGCGGTGGATGAAGCCGACGTCGGCGCCGATGAAGAGATAACTCGGGTCGGCAGGGCCGAAGAGGTATTGCGCGCGAAACGACGAGGTCAGCGTGTTCGACGGCGAGAGCAGATAGAAGTAGACGATCCGACCGTCGGGACCCTGAATGACGGGATAGGCGTCTTCGGCGGCATTGCTGCCGACACCGCCGGCGATGCCGTACGCGCCGACGACGTTCACCGAGGTCCGCGGCGAAAGCGCTTCGAGCACGCTGAGTTCCGTGCGCGACGAAGCGTAATGGTACGCCGCGCCCAATTGCGCGGGATTCGGGGCTTGCCCGCCGGGAACGTTGGCGCCCGTGGTTCCCGTCCCACCCGGCGGCGCTCCGGTGCCCGTCGGCGTCCCCGTGGTGCCGGTCCCCGTAGTGCCCGCGCCGGTGGCGCCGGTCCCCGTGCTCCCCGTGGTCGCGCCGGTGGTGCCGGTACTCGTCGGCGTGATGAGGAGCGGCGCGCCGAGCGCCGTGATCGCGTAAACCTGGATGCCGTAGCCGAGCCCCTCGCTGAGGGTCACCGTCGTGCGCTTGAACCTCTTCGTTGCGGCGATCGACGCCGTGTGAAAGACGTACAATTGCCGGTCCTTCTCGATGTCGACCGGCGTGACGAGAAGGTCCGGCGAGTACGTGATGCGCAGGCTATCGGTGGGCTCGCGAAGGTTCAGCGTCGCGAACGGCCGCGACTCCGTCTCGAGGATGCGCTGATCGCCGTAGATGCGTTCACGAAGCTCACTCCGGTCTCCCGCGACGAGGGAGACGACCTGGAGGAGGAGCGGACCGAGACCCCACGCCATGATTCAACTGCGATCGCCGGACACGCGGGGCCTCTCTCGTCCTTCGCCCCGACTTACCATGTCGCTCCCGGAACGAGCAGCCGAACCTGTCGCCCGCGGGCGAGTGGTGCTGAAGAAGGTGATCTTGGGAGTTCCGCGCGGCCCGGACATGTTATCTTTTTGAGTCGACGTTGGGAGGCGATTCATGAAGCTGCCCGTGTGCCACGAGGACGTTCGTTACGTGATGCTCATCGCGGTGGCGCTCGCCAGCACGCACTGCGGTTCCAGTACCCAGGCGCACGGCTCGGCTCCGGAGGGTGGCGCCGGCGGCGCGGAGAGCGGCGGTTCTGCCGGCAAGACCGGCGGCGCGGCCAACGGCGGCACGAAAGCGACCGGCGGATCCGGCGGACAGAGTAGCAATACCGGGGGCGGCACGTCGTCGACCGACGCCGGATGCACGTCCCAGTGCGGACCGTTTCCGACGGGCGGCGCGGGCTGCTCGCTCACCGCGGCGGCCTTCTGTGACACTTTCGACGCGCCCGCCGCGACGCCCGGTCGCGCCGGCGAGCTCGACCCTTCGAACTGGAGCGCCGCGCGGGAAGAGCCGCAGGCCCCGACGGCCAACGGGCTGCTCATCCCGATCAGCGGCGCGACGATTCCGGCGTGTCGTTCGGGGTTGCCCACCCAGGAATTTCCCGAGCTCGACACGCTCATTTGCAACGCCAACTCGAGCATCCAGAGCAGTCACTTGCTCGTCGGAGCGGCCGCGCAAAACTATGGAGAAAATGCGTATCGGATCCGCCAGCCCTTCGACTTCGCCGGGCGCACCGGGAAGATCGTGTTCGACGCTCAGGGTTACGTCGAGTCTCCGCTCCTCGGCTGGGTCTCGGTCGAGGTCGTCGAAGATCCCGCGCCGGGGCCGTCGTTCGCCGCGGGCAACTCCGGCACGTACAACGACGAAGGCGAGGTCGTCCCGCGGAGCGGCCTCGAGGTTCAGCTCCAGAACAACTGCGCCGGGAGCTACCCGCCCACCGTCGTCGGGGTCCGTTCCATTTTCACTTACGACAACTACGTCGCGACCACGTACACGCCTTCGAACGACAGCATCGTCTGCGTGACGACGCAGAAGGGGAATCTGAACCACTTCGAGATCGACGTTTCTCAGAGCAAGGTCGACGTGTACGGCACGCCGTTCTCGGCCGACGGTCTCAAGTTCGGCGCGCCGCAGCTCCTGTACAGCGCGAACGTCGCGCTGAAGTTTTCGCGCGGCTACGTGAGCATCACGACGCACAACCACGCGACCATCAAGTACAGCATGAACGGGTCGGAGGACGCCTGGTTCTCGCGGTGGGACAACGTCGGGTTCGACGGCCCCATCGTGCCGAAGGCGAAGGAATACGAGATCCCCGACGCGCTCGTGCCGGGGACGAACCCGGACAACCGCAAAGTCGTGAGCATCGGCTACAAAGCCGCGGATCTCTCCACCGGGCCGGCCGACACGCTCCACCTTCACGGGGTGAGTCTCGACGGCGTGAAGACGGCGCGGATCGCGCTCTCGGCCTGGTACCTGAACGGCGACAGCAGCTACAAATACGACCAATACACGCTCGAATTTCGGTTCAACGGAGGCCCTTGGCGCAAGCGGCCGCTCACCGCGGGCGAGCTCGCCGAGCTCAACGGCGGAAACAACCAGGGACAGCTCGCTCACATGATCGACGTGCCGCTCACCGATCTGGTCGCTGGCGACAACACGCTCGAGTTCGTCTCCGAGAACATTCCGCAGAATTATCCGCCCGCGGTCTCGAACATCGATCTCATTCTGTCGCCCTGAGCGGCGATTCGGCGGCGCGCTCGGGACGGCTCGAGTCCGCCGAGTCAGAGGTTCTT
>DATBBD010000865.1:0-2835 GCA_036271175.1 Polyangiaceae bacterium
GCGACTTCGCCCCAGAGAAACCCGGCCCCGGCGATGGTTGCGAACATGACGCCCGGCACTTCGAGCGACAGATCGACGACGTTCTGGAGCACGAGCGCCGCGAGCCCCGCGAATACGCCGCTCGCCGCCGGAGCGTTCAGATAGCCGAGGGCGCGCGGCCGGAGGAGCCACGCGATTGCCGATAAGCCGACGATAGCAACCGGGAGCCCCCACTCCGTCGCCCATTGGACCGCGAAGTTTTCCGGATGCGAATAGACGATGTCGTTCGGGCTCACGAAGAATTGCTGGAACACGCTTTGGAACGCGCCGCGTCCGACGCCGAACCATGGGTGAGCGCGCATCATCGGCACCGTCCAGGCCAGGGCCTTCAGCTTCTGCACGTCCTTGTTGAGGAGCGCGTCGACGACGTGATGGCTCGCGGCGGTGAGCGCCAGCGCAACGCCGCCGATCAACGTCGCGGCGAGAGGGATCAGCATGCGCCGCGCGCGTGAACCGATGAAACTGCCGCGCACGCGTCGAAGAAGGAATGCAAGGAGAACCAATCCAACAATCAAGGCCCCGAAACCGCCGCGCGATTCGGAAATGAACGACATGCCCACCACGGGAGCGACGGCGAGCGCGATCACCCAGCGGGGCGCGATGGGCGTCTCTTCTGCGATGAGCCCGAGACCTGCCAGGGCGCCGAGGTTCAGATACCCGGCAAGGTTGTTGGGATCGATGAGGGGTCCGATGTGCCAGCGTTCACCGCCGAACCTCGGTGCGTAGAATCCGTAAACCTTCGTCGCGTCGGTCGCGCCGTGAGCGATGCTCACCAGGGCCACCAAGGTGGCGCTGAACAAGAGCAGCGCGGCTCCCCAGCGCGCGCCGCGCTGAGCGCCGACCCCCGCAGCGGCCACGAAGGTGGCCGCATACGCCCACCACTTGAGCGCTTCGACGCAGGACGCGCCGGGCTCGAGCGAGATCGCGCCCCAGGCGGGGGCTCGCTCGCCGAGCGCCGTGAACGCGCGACTCCAGATATCGGCGGTCGCGGGCTCGAGGTGGGCGAGCAGCGAGAGCGGAACAGGGAGCGCTTGCAGCGCCGTGTAAGCGGCGAGCCCGGCGAAGACGACCGCCGGTGCCGGCCATCTCGCCCCCGGCTCGGCTCGCGCGAAGAACGTCGCGGTGCCGGCCGCGATCGCGACGCACGCGGCGACCACGAGCACCGGGACGTGCACCGAACCGACGGCCAGGACCGAACCGACGACAGTGAAGGCGAGCAGCCACCGCGCTGCGGTTTTCGCTCGGGAATCCGACAAACGACCGACCCCGCGACGCCGGCGCGGCCTTCGTTTTCGGCGTCCCCCGCCCGCCGCGAGAGTCTCGTCCGGCGGACTCTCTGCGACTGTGTCTAACGCCACGAAGCCCACGCGGAGCGTAACCCGTGCGCCCTCTCGAGGCCAGACGAGCCGGTTCATGCGACCGGGCGCCGCATTCTCTCAGGAGTTTTGCGCGAGAGCGCGGACCATGCTCGACGGACTGTCGACGTTGAGACGGACCAGCGCGAGCTCGATCACGTCCACGACGATCTGGAGGAGGATCTCGATCTGCGGAGGCACGTCGGACTGATCCGAGATGCATCCGAACCGGAGCGTCCCCTCGCTGGCGCCGGGGAACACCCGGATCGGAAACGCGCTCTCGGCGAGCGTGCCCTCGCGCTGTTCGCGATCGAGCGTGCGCTCCCACTTCCAGGCGGCGCCCTCGCCGGGGGGACAGTACTCGGCGTAGGCGAAGTGACCGGTCGTCAGGAGGCGCTCGAGCGCTGCCCACACGGTGGAGGCCGACGAGGCCATTTCGGTAGTGAGCACGACGCTCGGCAACGCCCGACGGAGCGCATCGGCCGGGGGACTCAAGAGATTCGTCCGCTGTTGCTCGCGGAGGAGCGCGACCTCGAAGTAACCCGCGAACCGCGTCACACCGACCAGCGTGAGGACGGCTCCGCTGATGGCGGCACCCACCTGCCAGTTCTGGCCGAGTGCAGCGGCGAGAGCGGCGGCGCAAAGCAAGAGACTACAGCCGTAGAGGATCAGGACCGCATGACGATGCGTGAGCCCGTGGTCGAGGAGCAAGTGATGCAGATGTTTGCGATCGGCGGCAAAGATAGAGCGCCGCGCGACTACGCGCCGGACGGTGGCGAGCAACGTGTCGGTGAACGGAACGCCAAGCGCGATCACGGGCACGAGCAAGGAAACGACGGTGCTTTCCTTCTGGCGACCGCTCATGAGCGCCGCCGCGCCGAGCGCGTAGCCGAGGAACATGCTCCCGGTGTCCCCCATGAAGATGGTGGCCGGGTTGAAGTTGTAGAAGAGAAAGCCGAGCACGGCGCCGCCGAGCGCGGCGTTTAGAATGGCGGCAAGCCCGTTGCCGGTGATCAGTGCGACCACCAGGTTGGTCACGGCCGCGAAGAACGCGACGCCACCCGCAAGCCCGTCGAGGCCGTCGATCAGATTGATCGCGTTGATAAAGGCGACGATCCAAACGACGGTCGCGAGATAACTGAACGCCGTCCCTACGAAGAGCGAACCCAGACCCGGAACGTAGATGGTCGACTCGATTCGGACGCCGCCGAACCACGCGATGCTCGCCGCGATGCATTGAACGAACAGCTTTCGCTTCGCGCCCAGAGCGCGAATGTCGTCGAATGCGCCGGCCCCCGCGATGAGGAGCCCGGCGCCCAGAAACGTCCAGAGCGCCGTCCGCCGCCACACGAATTGGTGGTTCTGACCTAGGCTCAAGGTCGAAAGAATAGAGGCAAGATAGGCAACGACGATGGCCACGCCCCCAAGCCGCGGCGTCGCC
>DATBBD010000866.1:0-2494 GCA_036271175.1 Polyangiaceae bacterium
GACGCACGGCACGTCGGGGTCGATGGTGGATCCAACCGACGTGACCGCGCCGTTGTCGGGCGCCGTGTACCTCTTTTCTACCGAGCCGTAGCGGGGCGGCCGCTCGAACGAACCGCTAAAGGCTCTGAATGATCGCGAGGATATTTCCCTCGGGATCTTTGAACCACGCGCTCTTCGCGCCGCCGGCGGTGGCGATGCCGTCGTGGGTCTTCAATCCGGGGTAGTCGTATTCCTCGAACACCACGCCGCGCGCTTTCAACTCGCGGACCTCGCTCTCGATGTCCGTGACTTGCCAAAATGCCTGACTCGCCTTCGACGTGCCGGCGTTCGGCGTCGGGTACATGAAGCACTCGGTGCCCGCCGCGAATGCGTACACGACGCCGCCCGGAGTCGCATGCTTCGGGGCGAACCCGAGCTTTTCTTCGTAGAAAGCTCGGGCGCGAGCGAGATCTTTCACCGGCAGGTACGCGAACATCGGCGATTTCTGGAGCATGGAATCGATCCTCTCTGGTTCCCCTTGCTCCCCGACCGCGAGGGGTCAAGCGCGAGACCACCACATTTCGATTTTTGTGGGCGCCTTGCGCGACGAAGTCGTCGCAGACACGGCGCTCTCGCCCCACTCGCCGTCAAAAATAGACGGCGAGGCTCGCGATCACGGTGAGCGGCGGCGCGGCGAACAGGTGCGTTGCCGCGGACGCAAGCGCCGTCCCTGGTTTCACGCTGAAGTTCGACACGTAGTACTCTTCGTCGTCCGCGTAGTGGAGATTGAGCAGGTTGTACCCGTCGACGCCGAGCTCGACGTCGCGATAACGGAGCGCGCCGCCGGCGTTCAATACGTTGTTCGTCGGACCGACGATGGCGTCGGTGAGATGGCGCCCGCCGAGGAACGTGTAGCCCACGCCCACGCGTCCGGTAAGCGGATGATTCCGGATGGTGGCCAGCGGTCCGTGCGCGTTCACGTCCGCGCGGACGAGGACCGGCGGCACCCCCGGGACGAAATGCGAGATACCCGGCACCAGCGTCGTGAACGTCGCTTCGGCGACGGAAACCGCGACCGAACCGGTGAGAAAATCCGTCGGCTTCGCGATCACCGAGCCCACGATGCCGCGGCGAATGCTCGCCCCTTCCGTCGTGAAGCCCCCCGACGTCGCTTCGAAGACCAGCTCGTTGTCGACGTGGGTCTCGAACAGCGACGCGGTCGCCGTGTAGCGTTCTTCCTTGGTCTGTACGCGCACGCCGCCCTCGAACGAACGCACCTTCGAATAGGGTTTCGCGCCTTCCTGGATGCTCGGGCCGACCCCGGGGTTTCCCGGTCCGGTCGCCGTCGTGCCCTGATTGACGCCTGCGGCCACCGCGCTGGCCACATTGGCGGTCGCGTCGAGCGAACGAAACCCTTCGCCGTAGGAGCCGACCACGGCGATTTCGCGCGTCACGTCGTATTCGGCCGTGACGCGCGGGCTGAGCGCGACGCCCTGCGTCGCGCGGCGCGCGTCGGGGATCGCCGACCCGCGATTCGCGGGCGGTACGTCGTAGCCCAGCCGATCGTCGACCCCGGCGGCGAGCAGATCGGCGCGAATGCCGCCGGAAACGCGGAGTCGTTTCCAGAGCCGCACGTCGACGTCGAAGTACGCCCCGGCGTCGAGGGTGTCGATGCCCGCGTCGAGCCGGCGATCCCACGCGACGAGCGTCGTCGGATTGAGCAGGCTCTTCGTCTGATCGGTGTGGCCGGCGCGGACGTACACGCCGGGTTCGGCGACGACCTCGCCGAACGACGCGAACCGGAGCGGAGCCGTGTGGTACCGCGACGTGACGCCGATCGCGTCTTCCTGATTCGTGCTCTCCCACAAGTCGCCCTGTCCACCGGCCAGCTCCGGGTTCAAGAGCGAGCTGTAAATGTTGCCGCTCAGATTTTGCCGTGCGCGAAAATCGGTCCACATCACCCACGGCGCGAGCTCGAACCGGGCGCCGCTCGCCGCGACGTCGTCGAAATCGGCCCCGAGAATCACCCGCGACGTCTGCACACCCTGCCCCGCCGTATAGTTCGGGTAGCTGTCGTAGAGCCCGATGCGCCCCGCATCGAGGTCGTCCTGTCGCACGACGCCGGGCAACGTCGCGCGCACGCCGTACGCCGTCGCGAGGAACCGCAAATGTTGTCGCGTCGCGACGTCGAAGCCGTATTGCGCGTTCACGGTCGCCGACTCGGACGCGCGGTTTTGTCCGAATCCATCGGTCTTCCGCACGGCGAACGCCGCGAACGTCTCTTCGTCCGCGTCCTTCGGCGCCGTCACGCCGACGACACGGAGCTGATTGAACGACCCATACGACGCCTTCACCATATTGCCGCGCGTCGGCACGCCGAGGTCGAAATACGCGCTCCCGACGATCGCGGTGTCGCCCTGTCGCGGATCGTACGACCCTTCGAGCACGCGAATGCTGCGCACCACTTCCGGAATGATGAAATTCGCGTCCGCGTAGCCTTGCCCCTGCACGTGCA
>DATBBD010000867.1:0-7398 GCA_036271175.1 Polyangiaceae bacterium
GATTCGCTGTGACGGGTCGATGGATCGGAGCGCCGCGACTCCGCTCGGGTCGAAGCTCTCGTGGCGCGACAGCACTTCGGCGAAGGGCTGGATGAAGCGCGCCGATTAACAGGGATCACCCATGACGATCCGCCGAAGAATACATCGTTCCGCGCGTTGACCGCGCGCGCTCACGACGTTCACTTCGCGCAACTTGAGAACCACGCACGACGGCGCGAAAACAATGCGCTCCGACCGAAAAAAGACCGTACACTTCGACACTCGTGAACGAGGCACCATGACCTTCGAACTCGGCGATCCCGTCGACCCGCGGCTTCCGTGGGTGCGAACCTTGAACGACCTCGACGCCGCATGGCGCACGATCGGTACCGGTACGCGACAACGCGTCGTCGAACGCGCCGGCCGGACGCTGGGAGACGCCCTGCGTTCACGCCCTCGAGTCGTCTCGGTGCGCACCTTGCCGACGAGCGCAGCGCCGTACCCGGTGAGGTTCGCGTTCAACGGCGCGGTTCCCGCACTCGCGCCGGGCGCGATGCTCGTCATTCAAAACCGGAGCCTGCTCGTGCAGGTGCGGACGGACGACGGCATCAAGAACGTGCTCTTCAACCCGACCGACGGTCCGACGAACCAGGCGACCCCGTTCTACGCGCGGCTCTCGGCGAAGACGCCCCGGTTCTTGAAGGGGTCGTTCGTCCCGAAACCGAACCGCTGCGAGGAACGGCTCGGCGCGCTCGGACTCTCGTGCGCGGACATCGACGTCATCGCCTTCGACCATTTTCACACGCAGGACGTGCGCCCGCTCGTCGGCGGAGACGGTTTCACCGCTCGGTTTCCGAACGCCTTGCTCCTCGCGCCGCGCGTCGAATGGAACGAATGGGACGACCTGCCGATGATTCAGCGCGCGTGGTTCGTTCCGGACGGCAAACGCGGCGTCCCCGAAAGCCGCGTCGTGCTCACGAGCACGGACCTATCGCTCGGCGAGGGACTCGTCTTGTTGCGAACGCCGGGGCACACGACGGGCAATCAAACCCTGTTCGTGCACGGAGAGAGCGGCATCTTCGGCAGCTCGGAGAACGGAACGGCGTCGGACAACTGGTCCCCTCACCATTCGCGCATTCCGGGCGTCAAACGCGCCGCCAGGCAGCTCGACCTCGAAGTGATCCTCAACGCGAACACTCCGGAGCTCGCCGCCGAGCAATACACGTCGATGCTCCTCGAGCGCAGCATGGTGGATCGCGTTCCCGGCAAGCCCGAGTTCTTTCAGATGTTCCCCTCGAGCGAGGTCACGGCGAGTGTCATCGCTCCACACATCAAGCCGACCCATAGCTTCTTCGAGATGACGAGCGGCGTGGTGATCGCTCCCATGGCGGCGGCCCGCGCGGCACGGGCGGCCGAGTGACGGATCGTCCCGTCAGCATCGTGAGCGGCGCCGCGAGCGGCATCGGACGTCACATGGCCCAGGCGCTTCATCGCGCGGGTCATCGGCTCGTCCTGGTCGACATCGACGAAGCGGGGCTCGACCGCACCGCGGCATTGGGTGGCTTCGAACGCGATTCGGCCGTCTGGCAGCGCCGGCTCGACGTCCGCGACGCCGCGGGTTGGGCGGAAACCGCAGCCGGCACGGTCGAGCGCTTCGGTCACGTCGATTATCTGTTCAACATCGCGGGATACTTGCGCCCCGGCAACGTGCACGAGATGTCGCCCGAGCTCTTCGCGCTTCATCTCGACGTCAATGCGAAAGGCGTGATGTTCGCGACGCGCGCCGTGACCCCGCTCATGATCGCGCGCGGGTCGGGACACGTCTTGAACGTCGCGAGCATCGCGGGCCTGTCGCACGTGCCGGGACTTTCCGCTTACTGCGCTTCGAAACACGCCGTGCGCGGCTTTTCTCTCGCGATCGCGCATGAGCTCCGCCCCCACGGCGTCCACGTCACCGTGCTGTGCCCGGACGCCGTCGAAACGCCCATGCTCGCGTTGCAGGAGGCCTACCCGGAAGCGGCGATGACGTTCGGCGCGGGTCGGGGCCTCACGCTCACGGAGGTCGAATCCGCGGTCTTCCGCGCCATGCGTGACAGGCCGCTCGAGGTCGTGCTCGAGGTTCCCGGTTCCGGGCGAGCCCTCGGTGCGAAACTTTCGAACCTTTTTCCGTCGCTCACTGCGAAGTTCGCGTCGCGGATCATTCAGAAGGGAAAAGCGGTTCAGCGCGAACGACGCCGAGCACACTGATCGGCGAATCACGACGAGTCGGTTCTCTGCGAAACTCGCGCTTTTCTAAAGCGAAAGCGGGGCATCTGGAACACCCCGCTTCCCCATGGACCGCCGCCGCTCGGCCGCTTCAGCACCCGGACGTAGCGCTTCGAGAGCCGGTCAGGGCTGATACGTGATCGAATAGTCGGAGATGTACGCGGTCTCGAAGCTCCCATCCACGGGCGACGGCAACAAGCACAACGCGTACGTGAAGGGCGCCGAGATGGACGGTTGGCTCCCGAGCACCGATTGGAGGTCGGCGGTGGCTCCCGGCGCGAGCTGGACGTACTGGCTGGAACTGGCTCCGCCCGGGTTCCCGCACACGGAGCTGGCGTTCGCGTAGCTCTTCACCAACCAGGCCGTATACTCCTCGGCAGTGAATGGGTTGGTGATGGACACGAGCTTGACTTGGCTGGATGGATTTTCCACGAGCGTGCAGTCGAACTCGGGGTAGCCGGTCCACAGGGTCTGACCAGCGCAATTGATCGCCGTGTTTTGCGTCTTCCGCGCCGGCGGCTTCGGCGGCGTCGGCGGCGTATAACATTGGTTCTTGGTCGGGTCGTAGGCGAGCCCACTGTTGCACTTGATCCAACAACTCTGCCCTCCGCCGTTCGGGTAGCAGCTGTTGATTCCCGCGTGACACGGAACCTGTCCGGAGGCGCCGCAAGTTCCGCAAATTCCCAACGAGGTGCACTGCGTCCCCGAGTCGCATTGGTAGTTCGTCGACGAAGGCCATCCCGTGCCGCAGCACGCCTGACCCATACTGCCGCAACTAGCCGAAACCGTGATCTGGGCCGCAGACGACTGACACGCCGCGACGATGTTGGCACCCGAGCTACTCTCATGAGCCTTGATGCACGTAGCCTCCGTCGCATCATCGTAAAAAGCTACCTTCGAGTCGTGCGCCGGATCGAAGACGTTACCGCTGTGGCCCGTTCCACGGATGTATGGGCGCACTTTCATGTTCATCGTGTGCGTCGGAAAAGAGCCTCCCCATGCCTGAAGGCTCTGGTTGTTCTCGACCTTTCCGTAGTGGTACCAAGGGGTACCAGCGGAATCCGTCAGCGACGCCGTCGTGTCGGCTGTGATGCTGCCATAGAACAGCCAGGTGTTGCTTGCGTAGTCGAAGAAGTCGATCGATACGACCGCTCCGGCGGTGGGCACCAGACCATCGAACGTCATCTGCGTCAGGTTGTCGATGTGCTGGTTATTTCTCGGGCTCGTCATGCACCCGGTCAGGCTCGAGAGCCCGATGATACCGAGTGCAATGGGAATTCGGCCGAATTGAAGTAGCGGTACTTTCGAATGCCAAGTGGCTTTCATATGGATCGTTCTCCTGTGAAGGGACGACGCACCTATACCGATCGACACTTGGACCGAGAATGGGGGACTTTGGTGCCCCCACACGACACACGGGCGTCCGCTTCCCGTGCACCGCCGCGCCGAGAACCGAGCGAGACATCTCTCCGATTGCGACGCTTTGGGAAGTCGTCGGAGCGGACAGAAGTGGCATCGACGAGTGCCATCTCTGGCATGCCCGAATCGACAAGCTCGCCGAGCGACGAATCTTTCGTCGTCGGTTGTTTCCGTGATCGAGCGCGGTTTTACGGATCCGATCGTGCTCGTCGCAGCGCGAGCACGCGACGTCGGTGGGGCACGCTTGTTGCTCGTTCGGAGGCGATGAGGATCGACTCCACTCACCGCCCCACCGTCGGACTCGCTTGCCGAAAGGACGCCGCGATGGACGCAATAGCCGTGATCGACGCGGCATCGATGGAGCTCGCGTGGGTCGTCCATTCGTTCGATTCCATCGAGGGCGCTTTCGAGAAGTCGGCGCCGTCGTTGATGCTCGTCTCCTCTTCATCGTCCTTGCCCGACTTCTGGCGATTTCTCGAACACGTGACGGAGACGGCGTCGCGCCCGACGGTCGCCGTCTTTGGCCCGACGACCGCACGGGACGTCTTTCGCCTGGGCACGACGGGCGTCGACCACTACTTCGAATCCCTCGTCGTCGCCGATCTCGCAGGGCTCGGAAACCGCGGGCGATCTTCGGAGGCCCTGCTACGAGCCGCTGCACGGAGAAGCGTCGGAGAGCTCGGGGTCAAAGAGGCGCAACGCCTGGTCCGCTCGGAGATGTTCCGAACCGCGCTCGTCCGGACGAACGGCAATCGTCACGCCACGGCGCGCGCGCTCGGCGTCGAGCGCAGCTACGTCCGGAAGATGCTGAGCGAGCAGCCCGAACTCGATCACTCGGGTTCAGGAGCGGTCCAAGCGCGGTGATCGGCGTCCGGATGGCGTCATCCAATTCGACACGCAGCCCCGAGTGTCGCCGTTAGCGATCCGACACAGTTCCGCAATCGTCGAGCCGCCGTCCGGTCACCGTGGCGGTTGCATGCTCTCGGCCAGGAAAGGCCGCGACCTGACGAAACACGTACACGAAGCGAGCGGACCGCGGGTGGTGATCCTGGGCGGTGGATTCGGCGGATTGAACGCCGCGCGGCGGCTCGCCGATGCGAAGGTCGACGTGACGCTGATCGATCGGCGAAACCATCACCTCTTTCAGCCGCTGCTCTATCAAGTCGCAACCGCTGCGCTGAACCCCGCCGACATCGCGGTACCCATCCGGAGGATCCTGAGAAAACAGAGAAACGTCGAGGTGCTGCTCGGCGAGGCACTCTCGGTCGATTTCGCGGAAAAAATCGTGACCCTCGATCACGGCGAAGTCCCGTACGACTTTCTCGTCGTCGCGACCGGCGCGCGGCACTCGTATTTCGGACACGATGAGTGGGCTCCGTTTGCGCCGGGCTTGAAGAGCATCGGAGACGCGCTCGAGATCCGGCGGCGCATTCTGTCGGCGTTCGAGTATGCGGAGCGCGAAACGGACGCTCGCGAGCGCGAAGCGTGGCTCACCTTCGTGGTGGTCGGTGGCGGTCCGACGGGCGTCGAGCTTTCTGGCGCTCTCTGCGAGATCGCGCAACACGCGCTCGCCTTCGATTTTCGTCACATCGATCCGGCCGAGGCGCGCGTCATATTGCTCGAGGGCTCCGCGCGCGTGCTCCCACCCTACGTGCCCGAGCTGTCCGAGACGGCGCGCGCGCAGCTTTCGCGACTCGGCGTGGATGTGCGCACCAGCCAACGCGTCACTGCAATCGACGCGGACGGCGTCGCGGTTGGAACGGAACGGATCGCGGCGCGCACGGTTCTGTGGGCCGCCGGCGTCGGAGGCTCCGGCTTCGGCCGAGCGCTCGGCGTCCCGCTCGATCGCACGCGACGCGTCGTCGTGAATCCGGACCTGACCATCCCGGGCCACGCCGACGTATTCGTCGTAGGTGACCTCGCCTGTCTGATCACCGACGGCGCTCAGGTTCCTGCCGTCGCGCTCGCCGCGAAGCAGCAAGGCCGGCACGCCGCCGAGAACCTGCCCCGTGCGATACGCGGCGAGCCGCTCCTTCCCTTTCGTTACGAGAACAAGGGTTCACTCGCCACGATTGGACGGAGCGCGGCCGTGGCTGATCTCGGAAAAATCAAACTATCCGGGCCGCCCGCTTGGATCGCGTGGCTCGTTCTCCACGTGCTGTTCCTCGTCGGTTTTCGAAATCGCTTCAGCGTCGTGTTTCAGTGGGCCTGGTCGTTCCTGTCCTACGATCGCGGCGCGCGGCTGATCACCGGACCGCTTCGAAGGCGTACCGACCGCCCCGCCGAAGAACGACGAACGGCGTAGGGCGTTACTTGCCCCTCACTTCCATCGCGATCCTTCTGGCTACGCGTGCAGGCCCGTAGCAGCATCCGCCCACGATGGCGCTCCGGTTCGCGCTCCGCTCCCGCATTCGCTTGCGAGAGATGCCCACGAAGGCCGAGACGCGGCGCTTGCCGCCGTTCGCGGTGCCGGTCGCGATGTACTGGGCCGTCGTCGGTCTCGCGATCTGGGGAATCGAGGCACGTTGGCACCCCGAGCAATGGTTGTCGGTGGAGCGCGACTCGGCCCCGCACTTCGATGCCACCCCTCGCTCGTGGGTGGACGCTCCCCGCGATCTTTCGGTGAACCCGCTCGACAGAGAACCGCCCGCGCTCGCCGCGACTCCTCCGCCCGACCCGCAGCCGGCCAGCATCGCCGGGCTCGCGCCGGACCCATCCTCGGAGCCACTTTCGCCTCCGTGGCCCCCGCTCGGTGGCGCGCCGCCCACGGCCGCATTGTTGCGGGATCCGTCCATGCCGGTTGCCGGATTCGACCCAGCGCGAACGAGATCGGCGCCGCCGAACGTTCGGTCACGGAAGCTCACCGTGCTCCACTTCGATCCGATCCCCAGCGTGACCACCGACGACGACACGTCACCGATCCCGGAATCGCCACGCCAAGAAGGGCTCGCCGCGCTGGCCCATCGAGCGGTTTCGCCGAGCGATCGAACCTCCGAGCCGGAGCGCCCCACCGCTGCGACGCGCGCAACGCGGTCCGTGGCGGCGAGCTGCGAAGCGGCGCTGGAAAACGCCCATCAAGACGTCGATTTGACGACCGGCCGAGGTGCGCCCGACGTGACACGCGACGCCTATGCGTCTCTGCTCGATCGAGGCACCTACCTCGCGCCATGTGACGTCCCGGGCGACACCGCGCTCGACCTCTGCGTCGCCGTGCAGGATGGGCGCGCCATCGGCGTCACCGTCACTGCCACGCCGGGCAACTCGCGTGTCGTCGCGTGCGTCCGTCGCGCCCTCTCCGGCTTCGCCTTCCCCGTGAGCGCCCGCATGGACGTGGCCCGCACGCGGTTCGCGCCCGCGGCGCACTGAGTCCCGCACCGGTTCGCTACAGCGACGACCAGCGGTCGCTTTACTTCCAGTGCGGCGGGTACGTGTTCGCGTAACCGGGAAGCGCTTCGATTCGCGCCTTCCACGCGGCGAGGTTCGGATGCGTCCCCTCGAGCGGCAGAAGCCCCAGACGCAGGCCCTCCGCCGCCGGGCGAGTCGCGGCGCGAAGGAGGCCCATCAGGTGAGGGAACACCGCAATGTCCGCGGCGGAGAAGGCGTCACCGACCAACCACCGTCGCGTCGAGAGCGCTCCTTCGTATTGCGCGAGCTCGGCGTGCAGCGCCGGAACCTTGTCGATGATCGACTGACGCGCTTCTGCGACCTTGTTGTTGAAGATGGGACGAACGAAAT
>DATBBD010000868.1:0-1901 GCA_036271175.1 Polyangiaceae bacterium
GTTCCGCCAACACGTCGACGTGAGCAGAATGTTCAGCGACGGAACGCGCGCGCGCCATGACAGGTCGAAGCACTCCTCGAGCCATTTGGCGTGCTGAGTCGTCATGGACGCGACGATGAGCGCGAAGGCTTCGTACGTCGCGAAGAGGCCATGTCGCCCCGTGAGCACATAGCCCTCGAGCCAGCCCTCGCAATTGTGTTCGCTCAGTACCTCCATCACGCGACCGTCGATGGCGACGTGATCGTCGTTGGGGATCGTGCGCTCGACGAGGCATCGGTTCTCGACCTCGAACACGGCGCCGAGACGGTTCGAGTTGGTCTCGTCGGGGCAAAAAAGACGAAAATTGGTCGGGTTTTTGACGTAAAGGTCGCGCATCAGCTGCCCGAGCTGCCGTGTCGATTCGTGCTTTTCCGAACCTGGTTTCGGCACCGGCAACGCGTACGCGGCGTAGTTCGGCATCTCGAGTGGCTTCGCGAGACGGCCGCCGTTCGCGTGCGGGTTCGCTCCCATACGCCGCTCGCCTTTCGGCGCGAGCGCGGCTAGCTCGGGAATCAGGCGACCGCCGTCGTCGAACAGCTCTTCGGCGCGATAGCTCTTCATCCAGCGCTCGAGCATCGACAGGTGCTCGGGATTGGTGCGCACGGCGTCGAGCGGCACTTGGTGTGCGCGAAACGTCCCTTCGACGGGCAGGCCGTCGACTTCGCGCGGCCCGGTCCATCCCTTGGGCGTTCGCATCACGATGAGCGGCCACCGCGGGCGCTCGGTGATCCGTCCGCGCTCGCGCGCCGCGCGCTGAATGTTCGCGATGTCGTCGAGGCAAGCGTCCAGGGTCGTTGCCAGAGCCTCGTGCACGAGCTTCGGATCGCTGCCCTCGACGAACCGTGGAGCGTAGCCGTGACCAGTGAGGAGCCGGGTCAGGTCTTCGTCGGAAGCGCGACCGAGCACGGTGGGCCCGGCGATCTTGTACCCATTGAGATGCAAAATCGGCAACACCGCGCCGTCGCGGACCGGGTTCAAGAAGCTGATCCCCTTCCACGACCCTTCGAGCGGACCGGTCTCGGCTTCGCCGTCCCCGACGACCGCGAGGGCGAGCAGATTGGGATTGTCGAAGACCGCGCCGAACGCGTGCGTGAGCACGTAGCCGAGCTCGCCGCCTTCGTGAATCGAGCCCGGCGTCTGAGGGCCGACGTGACTCGGCACGCCGCCGGGCGTCGAAAATTGACGATAGAGCGCGCGAAGGCCGTGCACGTCTTCGGTCACCTTCGGATAGACCTCGGAGTACGTGCCCTCGAGATAGACGTTCGCGACGAGCGCCGGGCCGCCGTGACCCGGTCCGGTCAGAAAAATGGCATTCAAATCGCGCGCGCGGATCGCGCGATTCATGTGCGCATAGAGCAAACTCAGCCCGGGCGAAGTCCCCCAGTGACCGAGGAGCCGCGGCTTGATGTGCTCCACGCGGAGCGGCTCGCGGAGCAACGGATTTTCGCGAAGGTAGATCTGCCCGACGGTCAGAAAATTCGCGGCGCGAACATACGCGTCGATTCCGGCAAGCTCGGCGGCGGAGAGTGTCGTCATGACGATCCCTTGCCGGTACTCATGCGCGGCCAGAAGAGCAAGGGACGCGCCATCGACGCCAACTGCGCCCCGCGGGCCAACCCCCTAAATCGACCCAACTGGGCACGTGACGATCGCGGCACGCAAGCGGGTCTGCCGGCGGCCGTGCCCGCGCATCCCCTTTGCAACTGGAGCAGTTCGCGGCTCTTCGTGGCCAAAATGTGAGCACCATTGGGGCAGGATGTTGAAACATCCTGCTTCCATGACAGATGGGGGGCACGCGGAGCGGACACGGCCGCCGGTGTGGGGACGCGGACGATGTCACGAGGCCGTCACCTGGCCCGCGC
>DATBBD010000869.1:0-3072 GCA_036271175.1 Polyangiaceae bacterium
CTTGCGCCTCCACGGGCGCGCTGACGACGACGATCGGACGGAGCGCCCCGTCGATCCGTGTCTCGAACAAGAGCGGCACTTCGTAACAGCCGAGCGGCTCGCCACGTGCATCGAGCTCGTTCACGCGCTCACTCGATAAGCGAACCACTCGAGGGTGAACGATGGCGTTCAAGGTGCGCCGCGCGTCGTCGTCGTGGAAGACTCGCGCAGCGACCGCCTTGCGGTCGAGCTCGCCCCCTGGCGTGAGCACGCTGACTCCGAAGGCCTGGACGATCTCGTCGAGGCCGTCGCTGCCCTTCGCCACCGCGTCGCGCGCGAGCTCGTCGGCGTCGATGACCGGTAGTCCCCGTGCTCGAAATCTCCGGGCCACGGTGCTCTTACCGGACCCGATACCGCCCGTGAGACCGAAGAGACGCACCGCTCGAGCCTATCCCGGCTTGCGCTGGTGCGGCTTTCGGGGTTAAGCGGAAAGACGCTGAACCGATGTTCCCCGCGGTCGTGCTCTTTCACCTGAACGCCGGAAGCCCCATTTCGGCGGCGCCGGCCGTCGCGCGCGACGGCACGACGTTCGTCGGTACTGCGGAGGGCTCGCTCGAAGCCCTCGACGACCACGGCGTTCTCAAGTGGAGCTTCATGCTCGAGGGCACCCCCGCGTTCGCGCCACTCATCGACGCCTCCGATCGCGTGTACGTCGCGACAACGGCGCGCCTCTACGCCTTCTCGACGAACGGCGTTCGACAGTGGGAGCTCAAGACACCGGCGCACGTGGTCAGCGAACTGTCGGCGTGGCCGCCGTGGGGCGTTCTCTTCGACGGCAGCGACGGCAGCGTGTGGGCGGTGTCGCCGCGCGCCCGGCTCCTCTGGCACACCGAGCTCCACGCGACGCTGAGCGCGGGGCCCACGGTGCGCGCCGATCGGGAAGTCGTGGGCGCGACGACGGGAGACGTCTTTTTCATGCAAGGGGCGGCGCGGCGCTCGGTCGGTCACCTGAACGGCGCGGTTCGCGGCGCCCCTGTAGTTTTCGCCGACGGTTCGGTCGCGGTCATCGCGGGCGATTCGCTGTACGGGCTCGACGCACACGTCGCAACGCGATGGCACCACGACGGCGTGGAGTGGATGGTCGCCGGCGGCGCGGGGCTCTTCGCCGTGGATGCGCAGCAGCATTTACTCGAGCTCTCGCGCGACGGTCAGGTCGTCTCGGACACGCCGCTCGGCGTTTCGGTGAGCGCGCCGCCGTCGGTGTCGCCGCACGGCGTGGTCTACGTCCCGACCGACTCCGGCGCTCTGGTCCTCGTTCATCCCGGACGTCCGGGCACCGTCGAGAAAATCGCGGTTGCGACCTCGGCGCTCCATCGACCCGTCGTCGATGCATCGCGCCACCGGGTCGTCGTCGCTTCGGGCGGCGGTGAAGTCGCAGCGGTGGGGGCCGAGGAATGACGTTCAACTTCAAGAGCCGGCTCGATCGGCTCGAGGGAAGTGGACCGAGCGGGCGCGCGACGCCTGACGCCGCCCAGGCGGTCCCGCTCGAAGTCGCCGACGGTCGGCGTCCGCGGCCCGACCAATTCGCGACGCGTTCGACCCTCGAGGAGCTCCGCGAAAAAATGGCGAGCATTCTCGAGCGCGAACCGCCGCCGCCTCGACAGCGCACGCGTGAGCTCCGCATCGTCGAGCTCCCGTTCACGCGCGTGGAAACCGCGGACGGTCCGCTCCACGAGCGGCTCGATCGGCAGAGCCCATCGCACCACGTCGGGCGCATGCCGCTCGACGCCGCGCTCGCGACCGAGGCGCGGATCCTGGCTTTGCTCGCGCTCGATCCGGGCCTCGCCGAGATCGCCCCCGAGGGCGCGCTGTTCCTCGACACCGAGACCACCGGGCTCGGCGGTGGAGCCGGCACGCTCGCATTTTTGGTGGGTCTTGCCTGGTTCGAGCAAGGCGTCCTGGTGGTCGAACAGCTCCTGCTGAGGACGCCCGGCGAGGAGGTGCCGCTACTCCTCCGCGTGCGCGAACGCATCGAGCGCGCGTCGCTCCTGGTGACGTTCAACGGCAAAGCGTTCGATCTTCCGCTACTCCACGGCCGCTACGTGATGAATCGCGTTCGACGGCCTCCGGCGCGCCCGCATCTCGACCTGCTCCACGTCGCGCGCCGTTTGCATCGCGCGCGGATCCGCTCGTGCACCTTGAAGGCGCTCGAAGCGGAAGTGCTCGGCTTCGTGCGCGACGGCGACATCGACGGAGCCGACGTGGCCGCGCGCTACGGCCATTACTTGCGAACCGGCGACGAAGCCGCGCTCGTGTCGGTGGTGCAGCACAATTCGTGGGACGTCGTGTCGATGGCGGCCCTCGTCGGGCTGTACGGCGAACCTCTCGGCGCTCTTCACGCCGAAGACTTGGTCGGCCTCGCGCGCACGTACCGGCGCGCGCGTGCCTTCGACGAAGCGGAACGCGCCGCGGAGTGCGCCGTCGAGCGCGGTGCAGGCGCCGAAGGGCTCCGCGTGCGCGGCGAGATCGCGAAGGCGAGGGGAGATCGCGGTCGCGCCCTTCGCGACTTCGAGCTTCTCGTCGAGAGCGTCGACGAAGCGTCGGTGCGTCTCGAGCTCGCCAAGTTGTACGAGCACTTCGTGCGGAGGCCGGACCAGGCGCTCGACATGCTCAACCGCGGGACGGGCGAACGGCCCGAAGCGACGGAGCGGCGCCGGGCTCGGCTCGAGCGCAAATTGCGCGGCTCGATCGGTGGCCGGACGAGCTCGCGTTGAGGGCGTCGTTCGTCGTTCGTTCGACGTCGGGGTGGCCGCTTGGTTTCGGCGCTTTCGGCTGCTAAACGGCACGCATGGCCTACGACCACCGGCGCATCGAATCGCGCTGGCAAGCTTACTGGAAGGAGCACGACACCTTTCGGACCATCCGGCGTCCGGGAAGGCCGAAATCGTACGTGCTCGACATGTTCCCGTATCCCTCGGGCGCGGGGCTCCACGTCGGTCATCCCGTCGGGTACATCGCGACGGACATCACGGCGCGATTCCGCCGTATGCGCGGGTTCGACGTGCTTCATCCCATGGGCTGGGACGCCTTCGG
>DATBBD010000870.1:0-5331 GCA_036271175.1 Polyangiaceae bacterium
TTCGCGACGTTCGCGCTCGCCCTCCGCCTCTTCGACGACCGCGCCACTGCGCTGCTCGCGGCGGCGTTTTCTACGCTCTGTGCAGTGCTCCGGTATCACACGGCCGATACCATGTCGCACGGGTTTGCCGCGCTCTTGCTCACGCTCGTGCTCTGGTGTTCGTTCGACGAACGCACGTCGCGCGCCGCGCTCGCCGGCGCCTTGCTCGGCTTGCTCGCCGCGACGCGGCCGGTGACTGCGGCGGTCGGAGTCGTGCTCTTCGTCGCGGCGCGACGTCCGACCGCTCCGCGTCTCGCAACGATGGCCGTCGCGGCACTCGTGCCCGCGGCACTTTTCGTGTTCGAGCAACGCCTCGCGACGGGCGCGTGGTTCTCGTCCGCCGATCTCGCGTACTACGCGACGGCGGACGGGCCGCCGGGATGCTTCCGTTACGGCTTCGGCGCCGGCATCGGTTGCCTCGTCGAGCACGGCGATTTCGTTCGCGCGAATTTGCCGCACGGTTTCGGCGCGCTCGCCGCGGCGGGTACGACGCTCCGGCGTCTCAAGATGCACCTCGCGGATGCGGCGAACACCGAGCTCTTCGCTCCTGTCCTCGCGCTCGCCGTGTGGCGCGCCGTGAGCCATCGCAGGGCGCGCGTCGCGGCGCTCGGCGTCGTCGGCATCGTCGCCCTCTACGCGCCGTTTTACTTCGACGGCAACTACCCGGGGGGCGGCGCGCGATTCTTCGCCGACGCGCTCCCGCTCGAGCACGTGCTCCTCGCGTGGGCGCTGCGCTCGTTCGCGGGCGGCCTTGCGTCACTTGCGCCCGCGCTCGCTCTCCTCGGTTTCGCGTTGCACACGAGCTACGACCATCGGCGGCTCGCCGATCGCGAAGGCGGCCGTCCGATGTTCGAACCCGAGGTCGTTCACGGAGCGGGCGTTCGTCGCGGTTTGGTGTTCGTCGACACCGATCACGGGTTCAACCTCGGTTACGAGCCCGGCGCGGCGAGCGCGCGCGACGCGATCGTCGTCGCGCGACGGCGACACGACGCGCACGACCGCGTGCTCTGGGAGTCACTCGGCGAGCCACCGGTGTTCGACTACGTCTATGACCCGTCCGCGGCTCGCGCCACGCCGTCGGTGCATGCGCTCGCGTTCACGCAGGCGCCCGCGTGGTCGCGATACGAAGCAGAAGCGGAGTGGCCACCGGTTCGCGTGAGCGGTGGCTGGACCTCCGTCGAATATCCGGCTTGCGCGTCGAACTCACGCGCGCTCGCGTTGCATCCCGTTTCTGGTCGGCTCGCGACGACAATCGAGTTACCGGCGGGAACCCCGGGCCGATTCACCATTCGCACCGGCTGGGTGGGTGCCGCTTCCGGGAACGTCGAGGTCCAGTTGGCAACCGGGGGCCACACTTGGGAGATCGAGTTGCCTTTGCGAGCCGGCGCGTGCGGGACCTTCGACGGTCCGCGAGTCGACCTTCATCCGTATGAAATAATTACACTTTCTACTGCTCAAGAAGCTCGCTTCGATTTCATCGAAATTGCTCCGGAAAAGTGAGGCATCCGCCCAGAAGTACCCCCCTGTCACCGAAAAGGCGTTGACGTTCATAGGTTTACGGCGGAAGAATAAAGAGTGCGGAGGTCCGGATGACGAAGAGCGAGATGATTGACGCGATCGCGGCTCGCGCGGAACTCACGAAGGCTCGCGCCGAGCTGGTCGTCAACTGCGTCTTCGACACGATGACGGAAGCGCTTCAGCGGGGCGAGGGCATCGAAATCCGCGGGTTTGGGAGCTTCACCGTGCGGCCTTACAAGCCCTACGATGGAAGAAACCCGCGAACGGGGCAGCCCGTGCCGGTGCCCGCGAAGCGGCTGCCGTTCTTCAAGGTCGGCAAAGAGCTCAAAGAGCTCGTCAACAACAGCCGTCACATCCCGATGGTCGACGGGGATGACGACGACGACGACGACGATACCGCAGACGAATAGTGCGCTATCGAACGCGTCGTTGCAGACGCGGTGGTTCTCTTCCGTACTCTCCGTGATCGCGTGTCTTTTCGCGATCGGATGCGCTCCGCGTCCTCCCGTCGCGCCGGCGACGACGGTCGCTCCGCTGCACGACGGTCCCCTGACGGATTTCGTGGCGGCTGCCGGCTTGCGTTGGATGGCCGTTGCTCGGCTCGCGGAGCTCGCGCACACGCCCGGGCTCTCGGCGTCGCGTGATCTGCTGTTCCCCACGGCGCGACTCGACGCGTTCGCGTTGGCAACCGGGCTCGATCTTCGCGAGACCGCGAACGCGCTCGCGGCAGGGTACGACCTCGGCACGCTCTACATGGCCGAAACGCCCAGCGAAAGCGCGCTCGTCGAGGCGCGATTTCGAGACCGCTTGCTCGCGGGTGCGACGACGGTTTCGCCGCATCCGCAGGTGAAGCGCATCTCCGGGGCCATGGGGCTTTCGCCCGAAACACTCGTGCGCGTCGATGCGAAATGGATCGCCGTCGCGGTAGGCGACCCGACGCCTGCACGCGCCGCGGAGCTGTTCGCGCTCGGGCGACTGACGCGCTCACCGCCCGCGCTCCGCGGCTCGGCGCTTTCGACGTTGCCCCATGAGTTGGATACGGCGCCGCTCCGGTTCTACGCGCCGGGCCCCTTTTCGGGCGACTGGGCGCGCGGGGCACGCGGGCTTCTGGGCGCCGCGCTCGCTTTCGGCGTCGCGGCGTGGCCTGAGGGCGCCGAACTGCGGGTGCGCGCGGTCCTGTCGGGTCGCTGGGAAGCCACCGATGCTGCGGAATTGTCGTCTGCGTGGACGGACTTGTCCGAAAGCTCGATGGGGCGTCTTCTCGGTCTCGATCAGCCGGCCGGTGAGCCGCGAGTCACCTTCGCTCCGGATGCGTTGACCTTCGACGTGCGCCTCGCGATCGCTCCTCTCACCGATGGCTTGCGTGCCGCCGTTGCTGCAGACGTCTGGGAGATCTTGCGCTTTCCCCAAAAGCGCGATGCGCCTCCGCCGTAGCGCTCGCTCGCTCGCGTCACGTCTCTGTCCCGGTCGCGACGCGTTTCGTTCGTGCGCTTCATCGCGCGCGATCGATCATCGACCGCGACGATGCATGCTGCGCGCGGGTGAGTGCGCGCGCTGCCTACATCAGCCCGAAAAAATAGACGCGAAACTCGAAAATAGAAGCTCCAGAAAGGCTCACGGCATTTGCTACTCGGCATGCTCCGGTGCTATGAGGGACCGTGCTGCACTGCGGCACGTAGCGGGGAATCGAACAGGGCAGCGAAGCGTTGAAAGACCGTGAGATAATGTCCGAACGGCATAACGAAACGGTTGTTGCCGCCAGTCGGAAAGGGAAAGCCCCAGGAGAACCGATGGCGACACCGACGAAGCCCATACAGAGCTTCAAAGCAGGCGAAATGGCTGTGCATCCCAAGCACGGCGTGGGCGAAGTCGTAGAGATCGAAGAGCGTGATCTCGGCGGAAGAGTGAGTGCCTTTTACGTCCTCAAGATCGTGGATACCGGACTGAAGGTCATGGTGCCCACCGACGCTGCAGACCGTGTAGGTCTCCGTCCGATCATGAAGAAAAAAGAAGCGCAGAAGATCTTCGACATCCTCAAGACACCTGAGGTCGCGGTGGATGTCCAACCGTGGAACCGGCGCTTCCGGGCCTACACGGAAATGTTGAAGAGCGGGCTGCCGTCGGAAATCGCGAAGGTACTTCGCGACATGTACCGACTGAAGTTCGACAAGGATCTGTCCTTCGGTGAGCGGCGCTTGCTCGATCAGGCTCGAAGCCTCCTCGTCCAGGAACTCGCGCTCGCCAAGAAGGTGAAGCCCGATTCGATCGAGGGCGAGATCCAGCAGATTCTCTCGGCCTGAAAAACTAGAGCTTTAGTCCCTGGGCGCCTGACCGTACTTCGATGGAGGTACTCCATGGCGACCACGGTTCGTAAGCTCTTGTGTCTCGGGAAGTTTCGCCGTGAAGACCGGCTCGCCCTCGCCGAGGCCGGACGGCAAGCCGCGTTCGAGACGGAGTTCGCCGACGCCGGCCGCGAGAGCATCAAGTTGCTCGACACCCATGGCGCCGACGCGGTCACGGTGGATGACAGCGACTCCGCTCGAGATTTGTGCCTCGACGCACGCGCCCGCTCGCAGCACGCCCAGATCCCCATCCTCTCGATCCGGCGGGACCTCGACGATCTGTCGTTCGCGGACGTCTTCAGCTGGGGCGGCGACGATGCGCTCGAGCTCGGCGAGACTCACGCGCTCGTCGCGCGACTGCGTGGCCTTCCGGCGACGCCTCCTGCGCCGCCGGCTCAAGGGCGCGGCGCGGCGCTCATCGTCGATGGAGACCGCACGCGACGCACGGTGCTCGGGCGCGTGCTTCGCAACGCCGGTTATTCGATCGACTTTGCCGTCGACGCCGACGAGGCGCGGGGCAGAGTGAAGCAGCACGGGCCGAAGCTCGTCGTCGCGAGCTCGGACGTCGGCGGTTCTCCGGTGACGCTCCTCGAGGCGGCGAGAGCCGGGGGTTCGGCAGCGACGTGGATCGTCACGTGTCCGCCGAAGGATCTCAGCGCGTCGCGCGCGCCGATCGAGGCGCTCGGCAACGCGACGGTCACCGACGGTTTCGCGCCTGCCGAGAACGTCGTCTTTCTGGTGAACGAGCTCGAGCGCGGTGGCGCACAGGACAAGCGTTCGAGCCGTCGCTTGCTCTACGGCACCACGATCGCATTCCGCGGCGCCGGCCGCGACCACGACGACCACGGGTTTTCGTACAACGTGAGCCTCGGCGGTCTGTATGTCCGCACCCTCGCGCCGCCGGAAGACGACGTCGTATGGATCGAGCTTCGCCCTCCGCGCTGTGAACGCCGCATTCGACTCGAAGGGCGTGTCGTGTGGCGGCGGAAATTCGGCCCCTCGGGCGCCGCGACGGTGCCACCGGGGTTCGGCGTGGCGTTGCTCGACGCCTCGAAGCGCGACCTCGTAGCGTGGCAAGAAGGCTATTCCGTCTTCGCGACTGCCCTCGGTTTTCCGGTTTGAGCGGTACGGACGGCGCGCCACACACCGCGCCGGCTGACGAACCCCGCTTGCGGTACTAGTGTCAGCGCCGTGGTCGATTCCCGGCTGGCCGGCCCCGAGGGTCGCGCGTCCGGGTGCCGCCGCCACGGACCTGACCGATGAAGATCTACACGAAGACGGGCGATGACGGCACGACCGGGCTATTCGGGGGCGGCCGCGTCGCCAAGGACGACGCGCGCGTCGAGGCATACGGCACCGTCGACGAACTGAACGCCATCGTCGGGTGCGCCCGCGCAATCGGCACGGACCCCGCGCTCGATCGCGATCTCGT
>DATBBD010000871.1:0-15015 GCA_036271175.1 Polyangiaceae bacterium
CGGGCTCGGTTTCAGGATGACCTGGAACTGGTGGAACTGCTGGAGACGGTTCGGGTTGTCGCCGTAACGGCCGTCGGTGGGGCGCCGGGACGGCTCGACGTACGCGACGTTCCAGGGCTCGGGCCCGATCGCGCGGAGCACGGTTTGCGGGTTGAACGTGCCCGCGCCGACCTCCGAGTTGTACGGCATCGCGATCAAGCAGCCGCGCTCGGCCCAAAATCGCTGCAGGTTCAGAATGAGGTCCTGGAAGTACATCCCGCTAAGGGGTCGGTTGTACTACGCGAACCGGCCGGCCTGGGAGAGCGAAGTCGAGGGCCGCGTTCAAGGGTCTTCGAGTTCCGCCGTTCCAGGGACAAAGATGCAGACACGGACCTCGCCGGAGCACGCTGCCCCTCCCCCGCTTCCCCCGCCGAAGCACCTGGCGGACAATGTGCTCGAGGAGCTGTGGTTCTCCGACGACGACCCCTCTCGGAGCCACGAACAGGCCTCGCAAAGCCTCGCTTTCGAGATGGCGCGGCTCCGCGGGCTGAAGCCTTTTCCCGTCGTGGCCGAACGAGTCATGACCTTGGTGCGGGATCCCGCCGTGCGGATCGACGAGGTTCGCCGCGTCCTCGAGACCGATCCGTCCCTCGCCGCGAGGACCATGACGGTCGCCAACTCGGCGCTCTTTTCGGTCGGCAAGCCGTGCCGCAGCGTCGACCAAGCCATCATTCGCCTCGGGACGAAAACGGTTCACGACTTGATGGCGACGGTCGCCGTCCTCGGCATGTTCTCGGACGTTCGCGGCCAGGGCATCACCATCCGCGATCATTGCGTCGGAGTGGCGGCGATCGGCCGCGCGCTCGTGCGGCGCGAGGGTTGGTACAGCGGTGGCCAAGTCTTCCTCGCGGGTCTCATGCACGACGTCGGAAAATTGCTCCTCATGCAGACCGAGGACATCAGTTACGAGCGCATTCCCAGCCCCTACGCCGGGATCGGGCACGTGCACCTCTACGAGCGCGAAAAGCTCGGCTACGACCACGCCGTCCTCGGCGGCCACGCCATCACCGCGTGGAAAATCCCCGACCCGATCGCCAAGGTCGTCGCGTGGCATCACCAGCCCGGGCGTGCGTATCAGGTCGGCGGCGACTTCGGGCTCATGGTCGCCATCGTCCGGCTCGCGGATCGGCTCGATTACCTGATCGCGTCGGGTGCGGAGTCGCTCCCCGACGTCAGGGCGCTCGAAGAAGACAGCGCGGCGGCGACGTATCTCGACGTCGACCCCCAGCGCCTCACGGACGGCTTCGAGGAGTTCGTTCAAGCACGGCTCGACGCGCTCAGCGCCTTCGCGTAGAGCCCCCCGAGCTGTTCGGCGTATATCGGGCCGAGCACCTCGTGCTTCAAGAAGACGAACGCGTCCTTCCACGGCGCCGCGCCGATTTGCGCCGCCCATTCCGCGAGCCGTGACTCGGAATACTCGAGCGAGCGCAGGCGTAAGTAACCGAAGTCGGCCGTGACGACGAACGGCGGACTTTTTTCGGAGTCGTCCGCGTCGCCTCCGACGAGCGCCGCGTTCTTCGCGCGAAGCGCGTCGTAAGCGTCCTCGGCGTACCAAGACGGGTGGCGGAACTCGAACGCCGCGCGGAGGCCGGCGGGCAAGATCGACAGAAACGCGGAGAGGCGCGGCACGTCTTTCTTGAAGAAGGGCGGAAGCTGAAAGAGCACCGCGCCAAGCTTGTCACCGAGGACGTGCGCAGCTTCCAGGAACACGCGCACCGAATCTTCGGAGTTCTCGAGCCGTTCTCGATGCGTGATCCGCTGCGGGGCTTTCAGCACGAATCGAAAGCCGTCGGGCACCTGGCCGCCCCATTGCGCGACGGCCTCGGGTTTCGGCATCCGGTAAAACGTATTGTTGATCTCCACGCTCCCGAGGCGCGTCGCGTAAAACGCCAGCATCCCCTTGTCCGGAAGCTCTTTCGGATAAAAAGTCCCCTTCCATTCCTTGTAAGAGAACCCGCTCGTGCCGGCG
Source organism: Polyangiaceae bacterium (assembly GCA_036271175.1). Taxonomy (GTDB): domain Bacteria; phylum Myxococcota_A; class Polyangia; order Polyangiales; family Polyangiaceae; genus DASZVB01. Next base: position 2,009 of record DATBBD010000871.1, read on the forward strand.
AGGAGCTGCATGCGCGGAGAGCGTATCTTGCTATCGTCCGCTCATGAAGATCCTCATCGTCGGCGCGGGCGGCGTGGGCGGTTATTACGGCACGGTGCTCGCTCGAGCGGGGCACGACGTCACGTTCGTGGCCCGAGGCGCACACGGCAAAGCCATCCGTGAGCACGGCATCGTCGTGGTCGCCCCCGAAGGCGAGCTCACCGCGAAGGTGCCCGTCGTGGAGGACGTCCGGGACGCCGCGGGCCTCGGCGCCGCCGTCGCGATCGTCGCGGTCAAATCGTCGAGCCTCGCCAGCGTCGCGGACGGCATCGGCAAGGCGCTCGCGCTCGACGGTGTGGCCATCCCGCTCCTGAATGGTCTCGATTCCGAGGCGGAGCTCGCCGAGCACATCGGAAAAAATCACGTCATCGGCGGCGTCGCGCAGATCAACGCGCGCATCGAGTCTCCCGGACGGATCACCGTAGCCGCGCCGGCGAGCATCGTCCTCGCGCCGCTCACGCCGGACCAGATGCCCCTAGTAGAACGGCTAGCGAAGGAATTCACCGACTCGGGGGTGAAGTGCGACGCGCGGTCGGATCTCGCGCGTGTCCTGTGGCAAAAGCTCCTCTGGAACGCGCCCTTCAACGCGATCTGCGCGCTCACGCGGCGCAGCGCCGGCGAAGTGCTCGCGGTACCGGAGCTCGAAGCCCTGGTGCTCCGCACGATGCACGAGCTCGCCGCGGTCGCGCGCGCAGAAGGCGTCGTCATCGAAGAGCAGGTGATCGCCATGACGATCCAGGCGACGAAGCACCTTTACGGCAACTCGATGCCGTCGATGCTCGTCGACTTGCTCGCCGGGCGCACCACCGAAGCGCGCGAGCTCCAGGGCGCGGTCTCCGTTCGCGGCGCGCGTCACGGCATTCCGACTCCGCTTCACGACGCCCTCCTCGCGCTGATGCTCGGCGTGGAACAGCGGCCCGTCACTGAGGCGCGACCGGCCAACTGACGGTCAGGCTCTCCGCTTTCATGATGGGCAGAGTGGTGCTGCAATCGAGAGTCGGTACGTCGTCGCCGGCCGAGAATTCGCAATTGACGTCGGAGCTCGCGCTCCAGTCTGGGACCGGCCAGGTTTGTCCGGGCGATCGCGATTCCATGGCGACGCTGCTGCCCACGGGGATCTGGAACGAGCAAACGGCATCCTCCGCAAAATCCCCGCAGATTTGCGCCGGAAATTGGGGATCGTTCGTGAGAAACACCTCGACGCTCGAGTTCGATGCCGAAATGGTCAACGTCACGGTCGAGCCGCCACTCGTTCCACCGGAGCCGGTCGTTCCACCGGAGCTCGTCGTTCCCCCTGAACCGGTCGTGCCGCCGGTGCCAGGCGGAGGTTGTACGTCGTCCCCAATGGAAGGTGGCGGCGCGCACTGACCATGGTCGAAGGGTGGTGCTCCACATTGCCAACCCCAGCATGCAATGCGTCCATTGGTCCTCACCGCGCACGTGTGACCACCGCCGACGTTCACCGAAGTGAACGACCCACTGGGCGGCGTTATGTAGTAGCCGGGCGGGTAACCGGACCAGCAAGCAAGAGTACCGTCCGTACGAACCGCACAGGCGTACGCGTAGCCCGTGTCTACCGAAAGGAACGCACCGGTCGGCGGCGTATCCGGGCCGTTGTTCGAAGACCAGCACGCAAGGCTTTGGTCCGGGTATATGCCGCACGTATCGAGCTGCCCGGCGTTGATTGAAGTGAATTCGCCAGCCGGTGGAGTCCCAACGTTGCCCGGCGCACCCCAGCAAGTGATGCTGCCGTCGGCGCGCAGCGCGCAAGCATGGAGACCGCCGGCACTCACAGACGCGAATTTTCCTGCGGGCGGCGTCGACTCTCCGTAGTCGTTCGTGCCCCAGCACGCGATCGTGTCGTCGAGATGGAGGCCGCAGGTGAAGGTCGTCCCGACGCTCATTTGCTTGAACACTCCGCTCGGCGGAGCGACCTGGCCGTACATCTGGGTGCCCCAGCAGACGATCGTGCCGTTCGTGCGCAACCCACAGCTATACGCGTTGCCGGTACCGACTTCGAAAAACCTGCCGGCGGGCGCTGTTGCTTGACCGAAGTTGTTCCAACCCCAGCAGACGATCGTGCCGTCCGTGAGCAACGCGCAACTGTGGTAGTCGCCCGCGCTGACCGTCACCTCGCTCGGAACGCTGCACGGTCCGCCGTCGCACGGACCCGCGTCGGTCGTCGCGGTCGTCCCACCTGCCGCGGCGCCACCGGTTCCACCGGTCGCCGCCCCACCCGTACCGACGATCGTCCCCGATCCGTCCCCTTCGTCTCCGTCGGTCACGCTCGCATCCGTCGCGCCGTCGCTCTGACTCGCGTCGTTTTCGCCCGCGTCCGAGGTTCCGGTGACGCCCCCAGACGCCGTCGCGCCGCCCGATCCGCCGGACTCGGTCACGCCGCCGGATCCACCCAACGCCGTTGCGCCGCCGGATCCTCCCGATCCCGTCGTGCCACCCGATTCCGTCGCTCCGGTGCCGTTCGAACCACCGGTACCGCCCGCGAGCGTTCCCCCGCTCGCTAGGGCACCACCCGACGCCTCGTCACCGCCGTTGCTCGTCGTGCCACCGGACGTCGATGCACTCGAGCCTCCGCTCGCACTCGCTTCGCCGCCCCCGGATCCACCCGACGCTCGATGGCCGCCGCTCTCGCCAGCATCGTGCACGCTCGAATCTCCTCCGGCGTCGCCCGACGTACCGGAGCTCGTACAACCCGCAACGGCGATCGCGCTGCACCAGGCGATCGCCGATGCACCGAACCGGGACCGAAGTTTCGACACGATGAGCCCCTCCCCCGTTTGCGCCCGCCGAATCGGGATCGCCCAACCCCCGAGCGGAAACGCCGCTCACGCCCGCCGAGCGTGACGCTGTCCGCTCTTCCCCGTCAATCGTAGGGCAATCATGGCGTGAGGAGGGACGCTCGATCTCCGTGGACCGGCATGGAGCGTGCGACCGAACCGCTGGGATCTTATGCTCATCTTCTCACTCCTGGTCGATTCGCGCATGGGCTGATCCCTTGTCAGCCGCGGCGTAGCGCGATACTGGGTCCTCGAATCCCGACGTGATCCGCTGCTCCGTTCTCCACTCGCTCGCGCGCTAGAGCAGCAGCCGCTCATGTCCCCTCCGCCGTCCTCTTCGCTCTCCGGGAACGCGTCGTCGGTCGTCAAGAAAGCGATGCAGGGCGCGCTCGCGCTCGGGCTGCGCCAGATCGCCGTCCAGGTCGTGAACCTTGCCGGCGGGATCTTGCTCGCGCGACTCCTCACGCCCGCGCAGTTCGGCGTGTTCGGCATCGTGACATTCGTGCTCAGTTTTCTGGGCACGCTCGGCGACGTCGGGCTCGGCGCGAGCCTCGTCCGTGACGCGCACGAGCCGACCGATCACGACTATCGCGTCGTGTTCACCGCGCAGCAGCTCTTGGTGAGCAGCGTCGTGCTCCTTTTGTGGATCGCCGCGCCGTTCGTTGCCGAGGCGTACCATCTGCCCGACAGCGCGCGATGGCTATTCCGCGGCGTCGGGCTTTCGCTCTTCGCGTCGTCGTTTCAAACCGTGCCGGCGATCCGTCTCGAGCGGCACCTCGCCTTCGATCGACTCGCGATCGTCGAGGTCACGCAGACCCTCGTCTACAACGGGCTCGCCGTCGGCCTCGCGTGGTCCGGTTTCGGCGCGGCGAGCTTCGTACTCGCGATCCTGGCGCGCTCGATCACCGGCGCGGTCGTTGTCCAGTTCGTGAGCCGCTGGCGCTTCGGTTGGCAATGGGACTACCCGAACGTGAAGCGACACCTCGCGTTCGGGCTTCCGTATCAAGGCATCGGCGTGGTCTCGCTCATCAAAGACAGCATCACGCCGATCCTCGTCGGGGTTCTGGCCGGCACCGCCGTCGTCGGGTACATCAACTGGGCTCAAATGGTCGCGGCCTACGCGGTCATGGCGCTCATGATCTTCCAGCGCATCTATCTGCCGATGTTCGCGCGGCTCCAGTCGGAACCAAAGGCGCTCGGCGCCGTCGTCGAACGCGTCGTCTGGGCCACCAACGCGATTTCGGCGCCCCTCGCGGTGCTCACGCTCGTGCTGTTCGACCCCTTCACGACGATCGTGTTCGGCTCGAAGTGGCTCGTGGCGCGAAACCTGTTCCGTCTCTTGTGGGTCGCGAACCTGTTCGTGCCGACCAGTACGCCGCTCCTCGGTTTGCTCTCGGCGCTCGGGCATTCGCGGATGAGTTTTCTCTTCGCCGTCATCTGGATGCTCGGCACCTGGGCCGTCGGCGCGCCGCTCATCTTCATGTACGGCGGCATCGGGTTCGCGATCGCGAACGTCGTGGTCCAGTTCAGCAACATCGCGCTGACCTACGTCGCCAAATCGAAGGTTCCGTTTTCGGTACTGAAGACGATCGCGCGAGCATGGGCCGTCGCGGTCGCCGTGGGCGCTGCGACGTACTTCGTCGAGCAGCGGTTTCCCGTCGAGCATCTGTCGAGCCTCGTCGCGTACATCACAGGCGGCGTGGCGCTGTATCTGGGCGGCCTCGTCGTGGTCGACGGCCAGGCCATCAAGGACGCCAGAGCGCTGGCTTCGAACGCCCCATGACGCCGCTCATCTCCGTCGTCATCAACACGCTCAACGAAGAGAAGAACCTGCCGTTCGCGTTGCGATCGGTGAAATCGTGGGCCAGCGACCTCGTCGTGGTCGACATGCACAGCACCGATCGCACCGTCGAAATCGCGACGAGCTTCGGCGCGCGCGTGTTCTCGCACGAGCGGCTCGGGTTCGCCGACCCGGCGCGCGCATTCGCCATCGAACAAAGCCGCGGCGAGTGGGTGTTGATCCTCGACGCGGACGAGCTCATTCCGCGGGGGCTCTCGAAGCGGCTCGTCGAGATCGCAACGAGCGGCGAAGCCGACGTCGTCCAGATCCCCCGATTGAACTACCTCCTCGGCGCTCGCCTCGAACACACCGGTTGGGGCCTTCGGTCCGACTATCAGCTCCGATTTTTCCGTCGCGGATCCCTGGTCGCGACCGAAACGATCCACGACTTTCTGAAACCGGTTCCCGGCGCGCGCCGCCTCCGGCTCCCCGTCGACGCGAGTCTTTCGATCGTTCACTTCAACTATCTCGACGTCGCGCATTTCATCGACAAGCTGAATCGCTACACGAGCATCGAAGCGAAGCAGGCGCTCGAGCGCGGCGAATCCGGCAGCGTACCCGGCTCGCTCTGGAAATCGGGCCGCGAATTTTACCGTCGCTTCGTCGGCGGCGGCGGCTATCGCGACGGCTGGCGCGGCTTTTACCTGTCCGCGCTGATGGCGTTCTACCGGCTCAGCGTCGCCGCGAAGCTCACCGAGCTCGGCGAAGGCCTCACCGCCGAAACGACCGAACGTCACTACGCCGAAATCGCCGAGCGCGTGCTCGCCGAGTACGCGGGCGAAAACGCCGCGCCGTCCGCGAAGTGAACGCGCGAACGAACTGCGAAGAGCGGTCTTTGTTTTTTTGGGGTGCCCTGCTCGACGCGAAGTGAACGCGGAGACCCCGTCAATGACGGTGGTCGGCGATGCGCAGCGTAGAGCCCGCGGGCGACGACACGTCGTATTCAGCGGTGAGATAGCGGCGGAGCGCCGGGAGCTCGCTCCACGTCGCGTCCGCGAGAAACAACGTGAGCCGCCCCTGCCGATGAAACGTGCTCTCCAGATCGTGGACCAGCCGCGCCTCGTCGAACATCCACGGGAATGGATAGAGATCGCGCGCCGCAGGGAGCCGATCCGCGAGCACATAAGCCGGCAAAAAGTCCGATCCCCAAATATAAATCCGCTCGCCCGGCGTGGTCCTGGCGGCGATGCGGTCGCCGAGGGCCACGACGTCGGGTCGGTGGCTGTACGACTCGACGGCGCCGCGAAACGCCATCATCTTGCGCGTCGAATCGACGCGAGCGCCCACCGCGAACGCGAACGTCGCGAGCACGAGCGCGAGAGCGGCTCTCTCGGTGCGCGGCGCGCGACCGGAAACCCCGCGGCGGATCTGCACGCCGAGGAGCAGTGCGACGAACGGAAGCGCTTGCTGAAAGTGCTCCCACCCGAACCGCGGAAAGAGGGGCAGCAGGCTGACCGCGGCCCAGCCCGCCACCGCTTTTTCGACGTTCATCGGTGCGGGAGCGCAGCTCGACGCCAGCGGCAGGGCACGCCGATCTGCGAGCGAGACGCCGCACGCCAGCACGAACGCGGCGACGCCCAGTACGTCCCAGCGGCACAGCGTGTCGTAATTGGACGCGCCGAGATTCTTGAACAGCAGGTTGTAGACGATGGCGGAATCGAAAAAGGGTCCGAGCGAGTGCGAGCCCCACTCCGCGAGGAGCACGCCTGCGGGCGCCGCGCACAGGCCACCGAAGAACCATCCCCGGCGTCGCTCGCGCCGGAGCGACGTCCACGCGAACACGAGCACGAACGTGACGAAGGTCTGCTTCACGGTGCACCCGACGCCGAGGAGCGCGCCGGCGCACCACGACCGAGCGCGCGAATTCGGCGGCGCGCCGGGCCGCACCAAGAGCAGCGCGACGACCGCCGCAATGAGTCCGTTACAAGTGTCGAGCCAGAAGATCCAACCGTTGAACAGCGGTTGCAAGAGCAGGTAAGCGCCGAAGGCCATCCACGCCTCGACTTTGCCGAACCAGCGCGAGGCGAACGCGAACAGCGCGCCCGCGGTGAAGAGCGGAACCGCGACGACACACACGAAGAATTTCGCGTCGCCGCCCGGTGACGCGAGGGCGAGCGGCATCAAGAGGTAACGCATGCCGGGACCGTGGTGCTGAATCAGATCGCGGTACAGCGCGACCCCGCGCAACATCAAGACCGGCTCGGTAAACACCTCGTTGTAAAAAGTGACCGGAAGAAACGCGTACGCGACGACGAAGAATGCGGCAGCGACGAACAGGGCTCCGGCAACGCCGGCCTGCGTCTCGAAGCGCGTGCGTACGCGAGCAACGATGCGGCTCGTTCGCTCGCGCGCGTGAGGCGCCGCAGCGCCATCGGCGCGAGCGTCCAGCGTGAAGTCCGAGGTGCGGAGTGGATGCACTCGCGGTGCCTGATCAGTCGATTGCACGATCTAGAGTGTCCTGACGAGCCCCGAGTGTTGAATCGAAGTGCGCTCGGGCGCTTCGGTCGGCTCTTAACACCGTTTTCGCGCGGCTCCGCGGACGGGGCGTCGACGATCCGTTCCGAAAAAATGTTTCCTGGATCGAAATCCTCGGTCACCGAACTCCGCCCGTCGACGTATCAAGTCGACTCACTCCGTAGGGGTTGCGCCCCACGGTCGACGCAATCAAAAGCCACAACCGGATCCATCGAGCCGCCGATGGACCCTCGTTCGCTGGCCGGAACCCCCGGAACAGCATCCGGCGCGAGGCGGCTTCCGGCCGGACGCGAAATCGCCGGACGAATAGGCGTCCGCGTGACGCGACTTGACGACCAAAGTCGCCTCGGGAAATCATGAGAACTTCCCCGCCCCCTGCCTCAGGGTGGATGCAGGTGTGCGGATCTGCTGACCGTAGGCGCTCGACCGGCTCTCACGCATGGCCAAACGACTTTTATTGGTAGAGGACGAGCTGATCTTGGCGCGCGCCGTGGCGCGTTTGCTGCGCCGGGAGGGCTACGACGTCACGCTCGCCGGATCCTGCGCGGAAGCGCGACAAGCGACGGGCTCGTTCTCGCTCGGGCTCTTCGACGTCGACTTACCGGACGGAAACGGCGTCGATCTGGCGGGCGAGCTCGCGAGCCGAAGCGTCGTGAGGCGAGTCGCGTTCTTCAGCGGCACTCACCACGGCGATCGGCGACAAGACGCGAAGCTGCTCGGGCCTTTCGTCGAGAAGTCGCACGGGTTTCCCGCGTTGCTCCGCGCGCTCGAGCAATTGTTGTCGGCCGAACGCGCGAAAGCGGCCGGCGGCGGCGAATTCAACCTGCTCGAGTCGCGCTCGCCTCCTCCCTCCGGCATTCGAGCGCGCGAAGAATCCGAGCACGATTGATGCGCGCTTGATGTCGATGATGCGTCACTGATCTCCGTCTCGTTCATGAGATGGAGCGAGGGCGCGGTCGGCCGTGACGTTGCCGCCGGCTACCCCTCGTCGGCGAGGGCTGGAATCACGTCGAGCACCGAGCCCGCGGCGACGACTTTGCCGTGGTGAAGGAGGACGGCTCGCTCCCCCATGGCGCGCGCCTCGGCGTGGTGATGCGTGACCAGGATCGCCGGGACGGCGAGCTCGTCGACGAGCGTGCGCACGTCGCGCGCCAAGTCGCGCCGGAGCTCGCGATCCAACGACGAGAACGCCTCGTCGAGGAGGACGACGCGCGGGCTCCGTGCAAAAGCGCGCGCGAGCGCGACGCGCTGGGCCTCGCCGCCCGAGAACGTCGATGGCCGTCGCTCGGCGACGTGAGCGACTTTCATGCGAGCGAGCATCGACCTGGCACGCTCGCGCCGTTCGGCGCGCGCGACGCGTCGATCGATGCCGTATTCGACGTTGGCGAGCGCAGACAGGTGTGGAAAAAGCGCGAGCGTCTGGAACACGAGGGACACCGGCCGTCGATGCGGCGGAACGTCGACCCCGAGCGCAGCGTCGAACCACGGTCGTTCTCCGAGCGCGACGCGCCCGGCGTGTGGCGCGACGAGGCCCGCGACGGCGGCGAGGGTCGTCGTCTTGCCCGCGCCGGAAGGTCCGAAGAGCACCGTGATCCCCGGCGCCACGTCGAAGTTCACGTCGAGGACGAAGTCGCCCACGCGAAGCGAAATGCGCACGAGAAGCGCGTCGCCGAGGGCGCGCGCGTCATTTCCCATGCGGCGCGCTCGTCAGCTTGTTCGCCGCGTAGAGGAGCGAGAGCGCGACCGTCGTCAGAACGACGATGGTGACGAGCGCGTCGTGTTCGCGGTTCGACTGGATCGCGTCGTAAATGGCGAGCGACGCGGTCTGGGTCTGACCCGGGATGTCGCCGGCGACCATGAGCGTGACGCCGAAGTCGCCGAGCGCCCGCGCGAAGCCGAGCATCAACCCCGCGACGATGCCCTGAGCGGCAAGCGGCATTTCGACGGTCAAGAGCGCGCGCAGCGGAGCGGCGCCCAAGGTTCGCGCGGCGCTCACGAGCAGCGGGTCGACGCTTTCGAGCGCGGCGCGGGACGACTTCACGACGAGGGGCAGCGCGCCGATGCACGCCGCGATCACCGCTCCCGTCTCGGTGAAGACGAGCGGCGAACCGGTGACGCGTTCGACCAAGCCGCCGAGCGCGCTCTTCCGGCCGATCGCGACGAGCGCGTAGTAGCCGAGCACCGTCGGCGGCATGACCATCGGCGCCGTGACGAGCACGTCGAACACGTCGCGTGCGGGAAAGCGACGGCTCGAAAGGAGTGCCCCGAGCGTGACGCCGATGACTCCGGACACCGCGATGGCGATGGCGGCAATCCGAAACGACAGGAAAAGAGGGCCGAGCTCCACGCGGAATTCGCCGCATTAGAGCACACCGTCCGAGGGTGTATCATCGAGCGCATGGAGTGGATTCAGACCGTGACCGGGCGCGCGCGCCCCGAAGAGCTCGGGATGACCCTGGTTCACGAGCATCTTCTGATTGGCTATCCCGGTTGGTTCATGGACGCGCTCGCGCCGCCATTTCGTCGAATAGAGGCGTTGTCGCGCGGCGTCGATCGGCTTCAGGAGCTCGTCGGGCTCGGCGTGCGAACCTTTCTCGACCCGTGCCCGATGGATCTCGGCCGCGACGTCGAGTTCATGGCCGAAGCCGCCTCGCGATCCGGCATGCGCATCATCTGCACCACCGGCGCGTACAAAGAAAACGAGGGGCTCACCTACACGTTCCGCGCGCTCCCCGTCGAAGAGATCACGGCCATTTACGTGAAAGAGCTCACCGAGGGCATCGGCAACACCGGGATCCGCGCCGGCCTCGTCAAAGTCGCGACCAGTCACGCCCCGATGAGCGCGTACGAAAAAAAACTCGTCGTCGCGGCGGGTCGTGCCGCCGCGCACGTCGGTTGCCCGGTCCTCACGCACACCGATCACGCGACCCTCGGGCTCGAGCAAGTCGCGATGCTCACCGCAGAAGGGGTGCCCGCGCACCGCATCCTCGTCGGCCACTCCGACGGCCGAGACGACCACGCCTATCACCGTTCGCTCGCCGACCTCGGCGCGTACGTCGGGTTCGACCGATTCGGCATCGAATCGCTCATCAGCGACGACAAGCGTATCGACTCGGTCGTGCAGATGGTCGAAGGCGGCTATACCCGCTCGATTTGTCTCTCTCACGACTCGATCTGCGCGAGCTGGCTCGGACGACCGATCTTCGGCGGCGAAATGGTCCTCACGGCGGAGCTGATCGCGCTCTCTCTTCCCAACTGGGAACCGACGCATCTCTTCAAACGCATCATCCCGAGGCTGAAGGATCGCGGCGTCACCGAAGACGATCTCCGGACGATCTTCGTCGACAATCCGAAGCGCTACTTCGCGGGCGAAGCGTCGCCACGATAGCGCGACGGGCATGGTTTCTCGCGATTAGTCTCCGGAGACGAACCCGAGCACGGTGCTCACCAGCGCGAGCGCGGCGAACACCGCCGCCATCGCAACGAGCCCGACGAGCAGACCGACGAACGACCGGCGGGTCCGGACGAAGTGCACGGGGATCGACAGGGGGCCGAACGCGACGACCGCGGACCAGAAGCTCGCGTCGTTCCAGCTCCGGGCGAGCCGCGCCGGGGGCGCGCGCCGCATGTCGCGTCGAATCACCCACGCGGTGAAAACGACCCCGAGGACGATTTGAAGGAGGAGGTCGAGGACGGTCACGAAAGTTCCGGGCCCGAGGTCTTCCGGTGGCCGGATCCGGCGGAAATCGCGGTCCAGCGGGGGCCCCGGAGTGCGGCTCCACGGGGGAAATTACTGGAATAGAGGTGGGTCTGCGATTGTCTTAGTGGGCTGCCCGAGGTTAATAGGCGGCACCCAAACCCCACGGGAGCCACAGGAAGATGCAAGACGTCCGCGCCCTGAACGAACTCGTCGCGAAGGAAAGCGCCTTCGTGGACGACCTGCTCGCCGAGATCGGCAAAGTCGTCGTCGGTCAATCTTACATGATCGAGCGGATCTTGATCGGGCTCCTGACCGGCGGTCACGTGCTCCTCGAGGGCGTTCCGGGGCTCGCCAAGACGCTGACGGTGCGAACCACCTGCGACGCGATTCACGCCAAGTTCTCGCGGATCCAGTTCACGCCGGATCTTCTTCCCGCCGACCTCATCGGCACGGTGATCTACAACCAGCGCACCAGCGAGTTCACGTCGAAGCTCGGTCCGGTGTTCGCGAACCTGGTGCTCGCCGACGAAGTGAATCGCGCGCCGGCCAAGGTGCAGAGCGCGCTCCTCGAAGCGATGCAGGAGCGACAGGTGACGATCGGCGACAAGACGTACCCCCTCCCCGATCCGTTCATCGTGATGGCGACGCAAAATCCGATCGAACAAGAGGGCACCTACCCATTGCCCGAAGCGCAGCTCGATCGGTTCATGCTCATGGTGAAGGTCGGCTATCCGAGCCGCGAAGAAGAGCGACTCATCATGGACCGGATGACCGCGCCGCTGTCGGCGAAGGCGGCGACCCGCGCGACCCCGGAACAGCTCCTGGAAGCGCGCAAGGTCGTGCGCGACGTCTACACCGACGATCGCGTGAAGAACTACATCATCGACATCGTCTTCGCGACGCGCGAGCCCGACCAGCGCGGCTTGAAGGACCTCGGGCCGCTCATCGAGTTCGGCGCAAGCCCCCGCGCCAGCATCGCGTTGAACCTAGCCGCGCGCGCACACGCCTTCTTGCGGCACCGCGGCTACGTCACCCCCGAAGACGTGAAGGCCGTCGGACCCGACGTACTCCGTCACCGGCTCGTTTTGTCGTACGAGGCGGAAGCCGAAAACGTCACCGCAGAAGACGTGGTGCGCCGCGTGTTCGAGGTCGTCGAGGTGCCGTGAACGGCGACTCGAACCGAGGGAGCCCGATCCCTCGCGAGCTTCTGAAGGCGCTTCGTAAGATCGAGATCACGACGAATCGCCTTGCGACGGAGCAGCTCGCGGGCAGCTACACGTCCGTTTTTCGCGGGCAAGGCCTCGCCTTCCGTGAAGTGCGGCAATACCAGCCGGGCGACGACGTGCGCACCATCGACTGGAACGTCAGCGCGCGCATGGACGACACCTACGTCAAGGTGTTCGTCGAAGAGCGCGAGATGACGGTGATGCTGGTCGTCGACATCTCGGCGAGCGGTCTCTTCGGCACCAAAGTCGCATCGAAGGCGCGCGTGGCGGCCGAAGTGGGGGCGCTCTGCGCCTTCAGCGCCATCAAACACAACGATCGCGTCGGGTTGATCCTCTCGACGGATCGCATCGAGAGCATCGTGCCGCCCAAGAAGGGGCAGAAGCACGTGATGCGCGTCGTCCGCGAGATTCTGGGCTCGAGGCCCGAGCACAAGGGGACGGACCTCGGGCTCGCGCTGGAAACGTTGTACAAGGTCGCGCGGCGACGCAGCGTCGCGTTCGTGCTCTCGGATTTTTTCGCGACGGGCTACGAGCGCGCCCTCTCGCTGGCTGCGGCGCGGCACGACGTGATCCTCCTCATGCTGGTCGACCCTCGCGACGAGCAGATGGTCGACGTCGGGCTTGCGACGTTCGAAGATTTCGAGACCGGCGAAACGGTGCTCGTCGACACGTCGAGCCCGCGCGTGCGCGCGCACTACGCGCGCGAAATGCGAAAGCTGCGCGAGGCGCATTTCCGCACCTGGAAAAAACTCGGCATCGACTACGCCGTGATTCGAACCGATCGCCCCTTCGTCGATCCGCTGCGGCAATTGTTCTCGCGGAGGGCGCGTAGGATCCGTCGATGAGCGAGAAGGACGACAGAACGTCGCGCCTCGCGCGCGTCGCGAACCGGTGCGTCGGGATGCGCGGCGCGCTCGCCGCCGTCGCCGTCG
>DATBBD010000872.1:0-20576 GCA_036271175.1 Polyangiaceae bacterium
CCGGCGTGTCGTTCTTGCAGACGTAGCCTTCGGAGTAGCGCGGGCAATCGGTGTTGGTGTTGCAGCGGAGGTAGCAGTGCCCTTCGACGTTGCAGGCGAACTTCATCGTGTCGCCGCAATCGGAGTCCTGATGCGGTGAGCAGATGCCGTAACACTGTCCGCCGTGCGGGTCGTCGCCGTCGCAGCCGAGACCCTTCATGCAATCGCTGACGCCGTTCGGGCAGGGCTCGCCGATTTTCGCCGTTCCGCCGGCGTCACCGCTTTGCTGCGCCTGAGAGCCCGTGCCTTTGTCGTCGCTGCCGCTGCACGCGAACGCGACGCCGATCGGGAGAGTGAGAGTGAGGGCGATGAGTCGAGAAATCATGCGGAGTCTTTCGATGATGGGAGTGTGAAAAAATACGACGTCAGTCGTCGTGGGCGAACTTGATGGGCGGACAGATGCTCGGCGGAATGAGGCGCCGTACGGCGGGAATGCTCCGCAGATAGGCGATCATCGCCTTCACTTCCGGGTCGCCGATCCGATCGAAGCGCGACATCTGAATGCAGAGCGGCGCGAGGCCCGGAGCGAAGCCGTCGCGGATGGCCCGCGCGATGTCGTCGTCGCTCCAGGTGCCGAGCCCGGTCTCGGGATCCGGCGTGAGGTTGCGCGGGTACACCAGAGTTCCGAGCAGCGGCGTCGTGCTGCCGCTCAGGATGCCGTCGACGCGATTCGTCGATTGATGACACTGCGGACAGCCGCGCTTTTCGACGTACTCGGCGCCGAGCGCGGCGAGCCCAGCGTCGACCGTGGGTTCGACGGACGCCGGCATTCCGCTCTTCGGTGCCGACGAGCACGACACCGAAAGCGCGAACGACAACAAGGGCACGGCCCGGCGCTTCAAGGCGTGTTCCGGAATTCGGGGAACCCGAGCGCCACGGCGGCGAGGTTCATCTCGAACACGATCGAGCCGTTCGTGACGGGATCTACTGCCGATTGCACCGCCGTGTAGAGCTGACCGAACGGCGTCGCGAGATCCGTGGTCGTGGGGTTGAGCGAGCTCCACGTTGCGGGCGGCTCGGGGATCGTTGCGCCGGGAAACGTCGCGTAGAGCGCGGAAAGCGTCTGAAATCCGTCTTCGATCTTCGCATCGATCGGCGGCCCACCGCTCTTCGTCACGAGCCAGCTACCGAAGAAGGCGTAAATGGTGGTCGTGCCGGCGAGGTTGTCCTCGAGGTCGGCGAGCGTGCGCTCGGAGTAGCGCGACTCTTCTTCGCCGGTCGCGGCCTTGTTCACCTTTTCTTGCTGTTCGTTGACCAGCGAGATGAGCCCTTGGAACGCGCCGCCGAGATCGATGCGCGACGGTTGCCAATCGGACTGCAACGTCCGAGCGTCGGTGATGAATTTGCCGCAGAGCTTCGTCTTGAAGTCGGACGCTTCCGTTTCGTTCGACGGAAACGCCGCAGGCGCATATCCCGGAAGATGGCTCTCGAGCGCGACGACGTTCGGCGGAATGACGTCCGCGTACAGGATGCGTTCGATCGCGTGCATCCCCGTCACGCCTTCGCCGTCGAAGGGATTCGGATCGCCGTAGCCGGCGAGCTGATCCATGAAATCGTCGTAGCGAGCGTCGATCGAGTTATCGACGTCGGGGAACAATGGCGCGAGCACGCCTTCCACGCGTTCGTACGCCGTACGCGCGCGGATCCACGCTGCCTTCATCTGCGCGATCGCGTCCGCATCGGTGGCCGATCCCCAACCGTCCGCGTCCGGCACGGGCGCGGCGCTCTGGAGATCCGCCGCGGCCTGGACGAGCTTGTCGATGTCCGTCTCGACCGAGTCGTGGACGTGCGTCGTGAGCGCCGCTTCGCTCTGGGCGTCGCTCGACCGGCTCGAGCCCGACCCGCAGCCGACCATCATCGTCATCGCGACCGCGACGACCAACCGGGCCGCGGAGGCGCGTGTTTTGTTAGAAATATCAAGGACCTGTCGGTCGCACATGGGTCTTGGCGGCTCGTCGAAATCGGCGCTTCAGCACGCGAAGCGAGCGACGGATAACGCTAGTTGAAAATGCAAATCAAAGTCATTTTCAAATACGCCGCGACCCTTCGTTCGGTTACAAGCGCGGGAGTCAAACGACGTCATCGAGTTCGTCGCGCGGGTTGTCGGTCGTCGAACTCGATCGCGGTGCGCGCGCAATACGCACGCATGCGGTTCGTCAGGCGCGCGCATGCGGTTCGTCACACGCGCGCCGTGCGTCGCTCGGGCGGCGTCGCGCTATGGAACGAAGAGCCGATCTCCCCCTCCGGCGGCGATAGCGCCCGGGAGGGGGCGGGCGGGCGCAGCGGCTTTGTCCGACTCGCACAGCGCGCGGCCGCCCGGGGGGAGGCAGCAGCTTCTCTTCGAGCTTCACGCCGAGAGTGTCGAGCATGAACGCAACGGCGTTGGTTCGTTCGCATCTTCATCGATAGTCGTCCTGCGCGGACACCGCGCCGCACGTATCGGTGACGGGGTCTCGTCGCGACGAGGGCGCGTTGACGAGGGTTGGGGCGCGCTAAAGAGCCTTGCGCGGCGGTGTGGGGGCTCGCCGCGCATTCGCTGACGGCGTGTGCACGATCTTGTACGTGCATCGACGTCGTGCGCATCGCCATGCACAGACGGCGCGCCGCGCCTCCGTGCACGGCGCGAAATATTGCATATTTGTCGCGAAAATAGACGATTTCGTTCGGGCGCTGCGCGTTGGCGCGAGTCTCGCTTCGCCGCGCTCCGAAGCCGGCATGTCTTTGCACACGCGATGAAACATTCTCGATCGTCGAATGACGTGCACCGATTTTCGGCGCAGCTCGTCGAGCCGAGTGAGCGCGCGGCGTGAAGGAACGGCGCTCTTCGAACAGGAACACGTGAAATGAAATTAGGATCTTCTTGGAGTCGGATGGGTTCGCTGATCGTGCTCGGAGCGACGGCGGCTTGCTCGAGCGGTGGCACGTTCAGCGGTAAAGGGGACGGAGGCCATACGCCCGCGAGCGGCGGGACATTGGGCGGAGGGGGAAGCGGCGGCGACGTCGATGGGTCTCATTCCGGCGGAGCGACGAGCGGCGGCAGCGCGAGCGGTGGCTCGAGCGGCGCGAGCACCGGCGGCTCGAGCGCGATCGTCGACGGTGGTAGTGGCCTGGACGCCACCGTCGACGGCGGAGAAACGCCGATCGACGGCGGCACGGTGGACGCGGGTCCGGTCCTGCCGATCGGCAGCGATCCGTGCAGCAAAGCGGACGTTCCGAACGAGGATCCGGATCATGCGCGCCCTTACGCGCTCGGTTCGGCCTTCGAGGGATGTCTGCAGACGAGCGACGACCTCGACTACTACGCGTTCACCGCTCCCGCGAAACCCGTCGAAGGCGGCTTCGTCGTGATCAAAGCGACGGGCGTCGGGATGAAAGGCAGCTTGCACATCGAAGCCGAAGCTGCCGCCGACGACGGCGACATTTGGGACGTCTCTGCCCCTGACGGCACGAGCGCGTTCGTCTGGTTCAACGCCAAAGCGGGCGCGAAGTTCTTCGCGAAGATCAACGCCGCTTACACGCTCGACGCCGCGACGCCGTACACGTTGACGATCGATTACACGGGCGTCCCCGACGCGCACGAGCCGAACGACACGCGGGCTCAAGCGACGCCGATGACGCCCGGAAAAGCCGTCCACGGTTACCTGTTCGCGGGCTACGAGAGCTCGCTCGGCATCGCGGCTCAAGACTGGGACGATTGGTACAAGGTCACGCTTCCGGCAGGTCCCACGACGTTCACGCTCAGCGATCTCGCGAGCGACGACAGCGGCGATCTTAGCCTCTACGACGCCACGGGTTCATCGGTCGACGGCGCCAACAACACCACTTTCGGCGCGGACGTCACCTTCACGCACACCATCGCGACCGCGGGCGACTACTACGTCGACGTGAAACCGCAGTACCCGCCCGCCTCGAAGGGCACCGGATACACCGTGCCCGCGTACGAGACGCAGCCGTACACGTTGACGGTGACCGCCGGAAACTGAACGAACCTTCACGAGTCACCGCGTCGAAATCTGGCCAACAACGGGACGTCACCGAGCGGCGCGCACCATCGTCGGTATGTCGCTCAATCCGACGTTGCTCCGGGAGAGCTTCGCGCTCGTCGCCGAAAAAGAACCCGAGCTCACGATGCGCTTCTATGAAGTGCTCTTTGCTCGTTACCCCGCCGCTCGCCCGCTGTTCGGACGAAACTCGAGCGCTCGGCAAGCGGAGATGCTGCAAGGCGCGCTCGGCGCCGTCCTCGACCACCTCGAGGACGCGACGTGGCTCGCCGATACACTCGGCGCGCTCGGCCAGAAACACGCTGGCTACGGCGTCACCGACGACATGTACGGCTGGGTCGGCGAGAGCCTGATCGCGACGCTCGCCGAGGCCGCCGGATCCGCGTGGACCCCGGAGCTCGAAGTCGCCTGGACGGCCGCCTACGCCGCCATCGTGTCGCTCATGCTCCGCGGTGTGACCACTCGGGTGGCCGCAGCGTCTTGAATCGCGGCGCCGGCGACGACGCGAATGACGACCGGCGCCGGCTCGCGCTCAGGCCGCCGCTCGGAACCTGTGCACGCGAGACGACGCCCCTGTCGCGCCGAGTGGACAGAGGCGGACACCTATCGAAGAAAGGACCGGTTTTCGGCCGCCCGCGGTACCGGAAAGAGGCCACACATCGCTTCGCGAAGTACCGCTCGGAGAAATGACCACGCGTTCGCCGCGAAAAGGCGGCGGCTGAGCCTTCCCGGACGTCGACCGGGTGGTCTAGAGTCTTCGTTGGTATGGGCCCGCCGGAGCGAACGCACGGGCGAGTCATCGCCCACCGTTTCCAACTGCTCAGCGAGTTGGGGCGCGGCGGAATGGCGTCCGTTTGGCGCGCGGAACACCTCGCGCTCCGGTCGCATGTCGCCATCAAACTGCTCGATCCGGCGATCGGCGAAGACCCGGAGATGGCCGAGCGGTTCCTTCGCGAGGCGCAGGCCGCCGCGTCGCTCCGGAGCCGGCACGTCGTGCAGATCTTCGACTACGGCGTTGACGAGGGCGTGCCGTTCATCGCGATGGAGCTGCTCGACGGCGAGAGCCTGCGCGAGCGGCTCGAGCGCCGCGGTCGCCTCACGCCCGGCGAGACCGCGCGGATCCTCTCGCAGGTGGCGCGCGCCGTCGACAAGGCGCACGAGTCCGGAATCGTTCATCGCGATCTGAAGCCGGACAATATTTTCCTCGTTCGCGAAGAGGACGAGACCGCCAAAGTGCTGGACTTCGGGATCGCCAAGATCGAAAAAGGCCGGACTGGCGACGTGGAGAGTCTGTCGACGCTCACCGGAAGAGTCCTCGGTACGCCGTTTTACATGAGCCCCGAACAAGCCCGCGGCGACCGGACCATCGATTACCGCAGCGACTTGTGGGCGCTCGCCGTGATCGCGTTCGAGTGCTTGACCGGCGAACGGCCCTTCGAAGGCCACGGGCTCGGCGACATCATCGTGAAGATCTGCAGCGAAGCCGTGCCGGTCCCGTCGACGCGCTCGGCCGTTCCCGACGGGTTCGATTTCTGGTTCGCGCAAGGGGTGGAGCGCGACCCGAATCGGCGTTTTCAATCGGCTCGCGAATTGAGCGACGCCCTCTCGGCTCTCATCAGCACGAGCAGCCCGTCCGGGGCGATCTCGCCGCCGGTCCTCACGCCGGAGCTCAGCACGGCGCGGACGCTGGTGTCGAAGATCCCGCCGCCGTTCGAGACGCTCACCGAGCGGAGCGCGACGTTCGACATCCCGATGCGCTCCGCGGGCCGGCGTTCGTGGTGGATCTTAGCCGCCGTGATCGGACTCGGCCTTGCGATCGGATTTTCGGTGGCGCACGGACGCCGCGACCCCGCCTTGACGACTCGCACTACGCCGCGCGAGGAGCCTCGAAAGAGCGCGACCGCGGCGGTTCCAGCGACTGGCGCTGGCTCGCAAGCGCCGCCTCCGCCGGCGATCGGTCCGTCGATCGCCGAGAGCGGCGAGACACCGTCGGACAGCGCCGCCCCCATCGCGAGCGGGACTGCGCACGAACCGGAGTCCGCCATGAGCCACCGCGTGACGTCGAAATCGCGGCGCACCCACACTGCCAGCGCCGCTTCACCGGCACCGGCGCCGTCTGCAAGCGCGGTTCCCCGAGCCAACCACGACACCTCGCCCCATCGAGCCGGCTGGGAAACGTTCAGCGACCGAGAATGACGATGCGCGCGGCCCGGTCGTCATTGTTCGCTCTCGCGGTGTTCGCCGGCGCCCTGTCCGTCGCGGGTGGCGCTCGCGCGGATGATCCCGCAGCCGCGCAGCAACTCTTCGATGAGGGACGCGCGCTCGCCGCACAGGGAAAAACTTCCGAAGCATGTCCGAAATTCGAAGAGAGCTTCCGACTCGATCCGCGCTCGGGCACGAAGTTCAATTTGGCGGACTGTTACGAGGTCACCGGGCGCACGGCCACGGCATGGACGCTCTTTCTCGAAGTGGCGTCGGAGTCGCAAGCGGTGGGAAGAGCGGATCGCGAATCGGTCGCGCGTGAGCGAGCGTCGGCGCTCGCGCCCAAGCTCTCCCACCTGACCCTCCGCGTGCAGCCGTCGAGCCGAGTGCCGGGGCTCACGTTGACGCGAGCTGAAACAGTCGTGGGCCCGGCGCAGTGGGGCTCTGCGGTTCCCGTCGATCCGGGGACGTACTCCATCAAGGCCGAGGCGAGCGGCTACCGCGCCTGGACGACGTCGGTGAACGTCGCCGACGGCGCCGCGTCCGCGGTCGTCGACGTTCCGGTGCTCGAGCGGCTCGGCGCCGAAACGGGCGCCGCGACGGACGTCACGTCTTTACGCGGCGTCGATACGACGTCCGAACCGAAAGAACCCACGCCGCAACACCTCGTCGCGTACGGGCTCGGCGGTGCCGGCGTGGTCACGATCGGCGTCGGCGCTTTCTTCGGCATCCGCGCGCTCTCGAAGCACTCGAGTGCGAAGTCGGCAGGCTGCGACGGCAACGTGTGCCCGAACGGGTCGAGCGCGAACGAGTACAACGACGCGCGCTCGGCCGGAAACGTCGCGACCGTCCTCTTCGCCGTCGGCGCCGGGGTGCTCGTCGCCGGCGCGGTCGTCTACTTCACGACGCCCCATCACGGGGATACGACGACCGCGTCTTCGTCATCTCTGGCGTTCGGCATCGGCCCCGCGGGCGCGTTCGTCAAAGGGCGATGGTGAGCGTGCGCCATCCTCGTTTCGCCCGCGCCGCGAAGGCAGGGCTCGCGGCGTCGGTCGGCCTGGTCGCTGCGTGCAACGCGATCCTCGGGATCAGCGACCGCGCCGTGGTCCGATCGAAGGGCCCGGGCACTCCGATTTGTGGCGACGCGAGCAGCTGCAGAGAGCACCCGCCGCCCGACGGCGGACCCTCGGCGACCCCGGACAGCGGCAAAAGACCTCTCCGCGACGCGAGCCTCGACGGACCGTCAGCACCTTCGCCGCCCACCGATGCCGAAGCAGGAAAACCGTGCGACGGCGCGAATTGCGCCGACGTGGTGACGCGGCCTCCGCCCGTTTGCGCGGCGAACCAGACCACTTGCACGGGAAGCAGACTCGAGCACTGCAACGCCGACGGCACCGGTTACACGTTGGTCGAGGAATGCGAAGCGGGAACCTGCAGCGACAACAATCAGCTTCAATGCCCGCTGGCTTGCGGCGGAGACGGCACGAGCTGCCTGGACGATCACACGCTTCGGAAGTGCACCGCGGGCGGTCAGATCGCGACGGACACCCCCTGTGAAACCGGCAAGCCCTTCTGCATCGCCGGCGTGTGCGTCGAATGCAAGACCGTCGGCGATTGTACGAGTCCCGACCTGTGCCACACGGTGAAGTGCCAGACCGGCGTGTGCACGTACACGGAGAAGACCGCGGGCGATCTGTGCTCGCTCGACGGTGGCTATTGCAACGCCAAAGCCGAATGCGTGGCGTGCCTCGACGCAACCACGTGTCGCGCCTCGGGGGAGTGTTTCGATCCGACGTGCACCGCGACCGGTTCTTGCGGACAGAAGCCAAGCGCGCGCGGGCAAGTGTGCGCGAACGGTGTGAAGAAATGCGACGGCGCGGGCGCCTGCGTCGAATGCCTCGCGAACGGCGACTGTAGCGGCACTGAAGTGTGCCGGAACGAGGCGTGCGCGAACGCCGTCGAAGACATCGGGCTCGACACGGTTCCCTCGGGCTCCACCGACACGCCTGTGCTCGGCAATTGGCTCTACGTGTTTCGGCTACCGGCCTTGACGCACGACGCGACCTTGCATTCATTCGGGGTCATCGGCGATTCGACCAGTACGAACGCGACGGTGGCGCTCGCGCTCTACGCCGACGACGGCACCGGCAATGCGCCGGCCGGCGCTGGGATCGCGGCGACGCAAAGCCCGATCCCGATCGCGACGGTGGCGAAAGAAGTCAATGCGGCCCCGGGCAATCAACAGCTCACCGCGGGCGCGACGTACTGGATTGGCATCGTGTCGAACGCGGGCACGAACCTGCCGAGTCGAGTCGACGACGACGCCGTTTCGTGGCGAACCCCGCTCACGTTCGGCAATGCGTTTCCGAGTGGACAATCGGGTACGCCGGGTCCGTCCGTCGACTTGCCCATTTACATCAAGGTCGTTGATACGGATTGATCACACTTTAGGAGGGACCGATCGATGAAACTGCCGGGACTTCTCGTCTCCATGCTCTTCCTTTCCGTCGCGCGCCCGTCGTCCGCGCAGGAATGTCTCCAGCAACCCATTGCCTTGACGAACCTCCCGGCGCCGCCGGCATGGTTCAAGCCCGGCGCGGGCTCTCCGCTGGTTTACAAGGAGACGTTGCAAGACCCGCGGTGGTCGGGGGCGACGTTGCGCACGTTCCCGGTGTTCGCCACGGGCCCGAACGCGACCGACAACGACGACGGTGTCGTCCGGGTCATGGCCTACGACAGCAAGGCCGTCTACGTTCAGTTCCAGGCGCGCGTCGACGCGAACTCCGGAACGCAGGACATGTCGGACGCGGTGGATTTCGCTTTCACGGTGGGAACGTCCAACACCGCGTACATCATCTCGATCGTCCCGGACTGGACGACGCCCGCGCCCGCTCACACGACGACGCAGCCCCACGACATCACCGCACCCGTCGCGATCGATCGCGGCTTCATCCACTTGTTTTAGAGCCCGGACACCACGCTCAATCCGATCGTCTGGACCGAGACCCTGCAGCCCGTGCCGCCGGCAGCCGCCAAGCCCTCGTGGCTGCACGACGTCGCGATGTGGCGTAACTCGCCCGGCGCGAAATGGGCGATCACGTTCTGGATCGACCTCACCGACGGGTCGTTGAACATCAGCGACGCGATGAGGATGTTCTGGGGAATGCAGATCAACCAGGGAGCCCCAGGAATGGTGGTCCTTGGAAGCAACACCACGAACCCCACTCCCGACTTACACGGCAACTACACGATCGTGCCGAACTCGCCGGGCGGCTGGACATCGGTGTCCGCGGTCGGCACCGCGTGCACCCAGGGCGCGACCGTCGATGCGTCGGACGTCGGCATCTGGAATGGTTCGTCGCTCACGTCCACGGTGTGCGCCGACAACACCACCTGCTCGGGTTCGAACGACTTCCACGTGACCACGAGAAACTTCGCGCCCACGGGGACCGTGGACGAGCACGCGGTCCGCGCTCGGCTGAAGATCGCGGAGTGGGGCGCGGTCGTCACCGATCCCTCGAGCGCCGCATGGCGAGATATTCCGTACTCCGCGCCGCCAAGTGCCTCAGTCGAAGCCGCTACCACCCACGATCTCGACCTGGACGGGTGGGTGTGGGGCTACAGCTCGTGCGACCACACGGCGACGATCGACTTTACCTGTCACATACACAGCCCCGATACCTATTGCCCGCTCCTCACCAACGCGGGCGACACGAGCATGATGCTCCTCGCCGAGATCGTGGCACCGAACAGCTCGACCTACCAAATCTCGATTCCGACGGCCGTCCGGAGCATGGCGTTCACGACCCTGTCGACCGCCGCGCGAACCGCAACCATCTCGCTGAAGGGCCTCGAAAAAGGCACCGGCCCTCAGGCGTTGCGCGACGTCTACCTGTTCGCCGACGACCACAACTTGCCGGCGCCCGGCGACGAGCCGCTCAAGCTCGACGGCGAGGCCATGACGTTCGCGCGGACGTTCTCCGAACATCCCGAGGCACCCCTGCCGCACAAGGTGCCGTTCGACGGAAAGCCGCCGTCGTGCCGGCCCGAACCCCCGGCGCCCAAACCGCTTCCGAATCCCGGGCGCGCGGACGCGAAGAAAGCGGTCGCGAAACGGGGCGTGCTCGCCCCGCGAACGGGGAAGCCGTTCGTCGTCGAGAATAACGACCCCATCGTCCGGTTGATCGAGAAACCGCAGGCGCTGAGCGCGAACCTCGATACGTCGAGCGTGCTGTCGATGAGCCGCGCCCAGCTCCTCGACGAGGTGTGGCCGACTCACCGCGTGCGCGCCTACTATGACAGCGGGAAGACGATCACGACGCGAGCAGGCACGACTCGGCTCCTCGCGCCGATGGTTCCGTTCGGGTACCACTTCTCGCACGACGGCGCTCTCTACGGCTTCGCCAATCACGTCGAAGGCGCGAAAGAGACACCTCTCGAAGCGCTTCCCGACCACTTCACGCGGCTCCGGATTCGCGACGGCGAGTCCGTTCGCATCACCGAGACGTTCGCGGCGGAAGAACAGCCCAAGACGGCTCCGCCCGGGACGCCCCCTGCGATCACGTGTCCCGAGTGCAAGATCCCGCACGGCGAGAATTGCAACTGCGCCGTCCCCGGACGCGTGGGCGGAGGTCTCCTGGGCGGCATCGGCACGCTCGTTTCACTCGCCGCGCTCGGCGCTCGGCGCCGGCGTCGCTCGAGCTCGCCGCAGTCCTGAACCAAGACGAAGATCCGCCTCCCGGCGCTCTCGATTCACTCCTTATCGGACAGAATCAACGGCGGCACCGGAGGCTGGTCGAAGTCGAAGTCGTTCAGCAGATCACCGAGTTGGGGCACCGTCTCCCTCACGGTCGGCCGAGGGTCGGGGCGTCCATCGGTTTTCGGATCGAGGCGCCGCTCGAGAAGAAATAGATCTTCGACGAATTTGACGTAGGCGTCGAAGCTCAGCACCTGCTTGTCGATGTAGCCACGCTTGGCGTAGGGGCTGATCACGAGACCGGGAACCCGCATGCCGTAGCCGTTCACGTCGATCGTCGGCGGCGCAACGTGATCGTAAAACCCTCCCCAATCATCCCAGCTCAAAAACACCACGGTACTGTCCCAGTTGGGTCCTTGCATGATCGTGTTGAGCAATCGAGTCACGTAGGCTTGACCTTTGCTGACCAGTGACGGCGGGTGCTCGCTGACGTCTTCGTCCGGGATGACCCAGGACACCGACGCGAGGTCGCCATTCTCCGCGTCGTCGTAGAATCGTTCGATCGGGACGACGTTCGCGAGCTCCTTGTCGTCTTTCACGGTGTCGAAATTGGGAAGTGGATTCCAGATGCTGGGAACCGCCGCGAGCTGTTGGACCTTCGGGCATTCCATTTCGTCGTGCTCGCAATCGGGCTCCGAACCTTCTGCCAGGTAGTATTTCCAGCTCACCCCCGCCTCGTGGAACAAATAGGTGATGTCGGTCCAAGCCCAGTCCGCCGTCGCGGCCCCTTGGTTCGTCGCTGGCCCAATGATGTTGTTCTTGCAACTCGAAGGGTCACCGCTGACCGAGCAAGCCGCCGACCATTCGGAAACGAGGAACAGATGCGCCGGCAGACTCCACGACGCGATGGGTTCGAACAGATGGTCTTGGAGTACGTAGTTCCTCGCGTACGCCCAGTAGTTGGGGATGTCCGACTCGTCCTTGTAACCCATGACGTCGGTCGTCGCGCCGGAGCAATCGGGATCGTCGGGATCCGTACATCCCTTCTTCCCTCGTTCGGCCATGTCGATGAAACCGTCCATCTTCCCATGGTCGATGTCCGCGGCAGCCTCGTGAGCCCCATGGGGCCCACCAGCGTTTTCGTCGCTCGCATCGTGATACGGCTTCACGCACTTTTTCGTCATTGGGTCGATGACGCAGACGTCGGGAACGCCGTCCTTCAACGGAAAGCCTTCCGCGCCGGGAAACATCCCGAAATAGTGGTCGAAGGATCGATTTTCTTGCTGGATCAGGACGACGTGATGGATTTTCTTCCGAGCCGTCGCGAGCAGATCGTCTCGCCCTGCATCTGACCCGGGAGGCGCTGACGGTGGCTCTGCGTTGCTGGATGCGCGAAACCAGGGAAGCGTCGTTCGCCCCCCGCACGCAATCGGCATCAGCGCGATCGGCGCGATGAGCCAAAGAAGCGAAACCCGTCGCATCCGCTGGAAGTATTGAACAATCGCCAAACGAGACCCCGAACACCCGCCGTCAACACTCGTTTTCTTGCACAAGGCGTCGGTCGCCGCCACTGGCGTCGTCGAAGTTGCCCGGGGCTTGTTGCCCCGAGAATGACCGACGTCGAAAGTGAACGTCTTTCACGTCTCGCCGCGCACCGCGCTCGCGATGCACGATGAAGATCTCTCCATCGATGCGGAGGCGACGTCGATGCTCAGTTCGCGCCGGCGTCGCTCGCGACACCGCAGCCACCGGTGCCCGCTTCTGGCGCATCCGGGACCGGCGCGGGCGACGAACACCCGAAATCGAACATGTCGAGGAGTGCGTCGCTGTTTGCGTCGCGCGCCGTCATGGCCGGCAAGTCGAACAAGAGCTCGACGAGTCGGGTGATCGACGTGTGCTCGTGCCGGACGTGCGAGACGTAGTGACGTCGTGCCCATGGCGAGATCACGACGAGGGGAACGCGGATGCCGAGCTCGTGAAAAGCCGAGTCCTCGGGGCGCGCGACGCAGGCGTCCGTCGGTGGCGGCACATGGTCGAAAAAACCGCCGCCTTCGTCGAACGTGAAGACGATCGCGGTCTCGTTCCAAAGTGGGCTCTTCACCGTGGCGTCGTAAACGGCCTTCGCCCATTTCTCGCCGACCTGCACATCGCCCGGCGGATGGTCGTCTTCGACGTTGGGATCGCCGTCGACGAACGCGACGCTCGGCAGCGTACCCGTCGACAGCGCCTTGAAGAACGACGACATGTGGTGGACGCCGGGATGCGCGAGCGGCCATTCGAGCGCAAACTCCAGCGGAAGACCGTCGCTGTAAGCGCCCCACGAGACGTTCGCCGCGTTCATCGAGTCGAACAAGGTGGGGGCGTCGGGGACTCCGTCGCCGGTGTTCTTCACCGCGCCCGACGTTGCGGCGTACAAGTAGTCGCGGTTCGCCCACGTCCCCGAGAGCACCGACGGAAAGTGGTTGTCGGCGAGCGCGTACGTCTTGGCGAGGAAATAATAAAACGGCAGATCCGTCTCGTCGTAGTAGCCGAACACGAAGTGCCCATCGCCGCCGTCCGGGCTCGCCGCGCCGTTGCCGACGAAGCCGGACATCCTGCCGCCCCTGGATTGTTCGTGCATCGCCTCCCATTGATGATTGGGGTCGATACCGAAGCAGGTGCTCGTCTGATGAAACGGTTTCACGACGTTGCCGTCGGGGTCGAAGTTCGAAAAGGAGGAGGGGATCGGCGCGTAGAGGGACGGATCGGAAGCGGCGAGTTGGCCGAAGATGTGATCGTAGGAGCGGTTCTCCTGCATCATGACGATGACGTGCCGGATCGGGATTCGCCGCTTCTCCGCGTACGACAAGCCGAGCGTCACCGGCGTTACGGCACCGGCCGCGAACGCGCAATGCGCGCGCGCCTCGAGTCGTCGATCTTCCCATACCGGTGACGGACAGACGCTCCCGTCGGGGATCGTTCCTGCGTCGAACACTTGCGCCGGCCACCCGAGTTGTTCGAGCGGGAACGAACCGAAGTTGGGGCCCGAGCTACACGCCGAGAGCGCCGCCGCCGTCGCCACGATTGCGCACCGACGAACCACGCATCCACCGCCCAGCTGACGAACCGACATGAAGGGTGAACTCGTAATCTAGCGCGAACTCGCGATGTGGCACTTCGCAACGTTCCCGTTTCGACGCTCGCGCGGGTTCGGCGCTGCGAGCCACCGAAAACGCGCCGCTCGATTCTCCACGTGCAAGAAACTGCACGCGGTTTTCGTTGGGCCTTATGTCGCGGGCGCCGGCGACCGTGTCGCGGCGTGTTGCGTGTCAGATCTCGTGCGCGCGTGTAGGTCGCCGACCGAGCGCGTTCACCACGCGAGCGCGTTCACCGACATCGCAGTGGCTCACCGAACGGTCGCGGACTCACGGCGACGGGGACGCGTTCCAACCGTCGACGTGCTCGGGGCGGAACCCCACGCCGACGAGGTGCGCCGGAATCGACTTCAAGAGCTCGACCCGGTCGAGGAACTTCACCACCGGGCCGACTTTCAGACCGCGCTCGTCCGTCAGTGCGCGTTGAATGACGCGGCGTTGAATCGCGACTTGCAAGGCTTGCGTCGCGCGCGTCGGTAACTCGCGGCGGCGCTGCACTTTTCGCAAATCGTCGTCGGATAACTCGTGACGACGGAGCGGGCCGGCCAATAGATTGGAAGCCGCCACGGCGTCTTGGATCGCCAGGTTGATCCCGACGCCTCCGATCGGCGACATGGCGTGCGCCGCGTCGCCGATGCAGAGCAGCCCGGGACGCCACCAGCGATCGAGACGGTCGACTTTGACGACCAGTAACTTCACGTCGTCGAAGCTCCGGAGCTCGTTCACGCGGTCGCCGAGGAACGGCGTGGTGGCCGCGAGATCTCGCCGAAACGCATCGATGCCTCGCCGCACGAGGGCGTCGTGACCGCCCTTCTCGATGAGGTATGCGATCTGCCAGTAGTCACCGCGATCGATGAGCGCCAGAAAGCGACCGCGTTGCACCCACCCGAGCGCTTCCTTGGGATCGGTGCTCCGCCGCGAGAGTCGGACCCACAGGACGTCGATCGGCGCGCCGATATCGCGGACCCGAAGCCCCGCGCGTTCGCGGAGCGTCGAGCTTCGGCCGTCGGCGACGATGACCAGGTCGGCTCGGACCTCGAGCGAGCCTTCCGGCGTGCTCGCGCGCACCCCGACCACTTTGTCCTGTTCCTCGACCAGGTCCGTCACGGTCGCGTTCATCTTCAGCGAAAAGGCCGGGAGCGCTTTCGCCTTCTCCGCGATGAAATTCAGAAAATCCCACTGCGGCATGAGCGCGATGAACTTCTTCCGCGTCGGCGTGCGCGAGAAGTCGCCGAGGGTAATCAGCGTATCGCCGATGCGCGCTTGGATCCGAGAGAGCTCTTGATGGGGCATTCGGAGAAAATCGTCGAGCCAACCGAGCTCCCCGAGCACATCCATCGTCGACGGGTGAACCGTGTCGCCTCGAAAATCACGCAGAAAGTCGGAATGCTTTTCGAGCACGAGCGTGTCGACGCCGGCCCGGGCAAAGAGAACGCCGGCTAGGACCCCCGCAGGCCCTCCGCCGACGATGCAAACCGTTCGCTGCTCGCGCATCTGGGGTTCGTTCATGGGTTGCTTCCTCTCTCACGCACGATGTTCGTCGCGTCGCTTCTTCGCCATTTTCTTAACCCGACCATAGAGCGCGCGCAGCCCCTGTTTCGCGCGCTCCAGCCAGTTGGACGACGCCGTCTTCTTTCTCTCTCTCGCTCTCGACCGACGCGAGGCGAAGTGTCTCGACCGGCACGTCGATGCGCGTGCGATGCGACGCGCCTCACGGGTGTCGGATCGACCTCGTTCGCGCGTGATACATCACGAGGGCGATGGGCAACGCCGAACCGAAATGACGCCGCTGTTCATCTTGGCTCCGGCACCCAACGCGCCGTCGATCGACACGAAAGCACCGGTCGAAGCGCAGCCACTGCCGACTTCGCCGCCGGCGGGTGCGTCCGCGGCCGAACGCGAGCCTGCGCCGGGAGTAACCGAGCCCACGGCGCCGGTTTCCGCAATGCCGCCTCGAGAGCTCGCCGGATTCTCGCTCTATCAGCCCAACTATTTCGTTACGGGCTTCAGCGCCATCGGGACCAAAAAGGGAGCTCCCGACGCCAAATTTCAGATCAGCATTCGCTACGACCTGGTCATGCCGCCGTCGCGGCGCTGGCGCCTGACGCTCGCGTACACTCAAAAATCGTTCTGGGACATTTACGCGAGCTCGTCCCCGTTTCGGGAGACGAACTACAACCCGGAAGCCTTCTTTCAGTGGGACCTCGCGGTCGGCGCGCTCCGCTGGCTCGCGGCGGGTTACGAGCACGAGAGCGACGGACTCGGTGGCACCGTGTCACGAAGCTGGGACCGAATCGTGGCGCGGGCCAGCTTCAACGTCGGCCCTATCGACGTCGAACCGACGGTCTGGGTTCCCTTCGGTCTGTCGGACAACCCCGATATTCTCCGAGCGTTCGGTTACGGAGATTTGCTCGCGCGGCTCAATCTCGGCAAGGGCTCGCATCTCGAGCTCGAGGGCCGCATCGGAAACCACTTCGATCGCGGCAGCATCGTCTTCGGCGCCGATGTCGGGATCCCACAGCTCTTCGGGGCCAATCCGGACGACGGGTGGTGGAACTCGTTCACACCGCACCTGTTCGCGCAGTTCTGGCACGGCTATGGCGAGAGCTTGCTGCTCTACGATGTCCGTACGACCGCCGCGCGAGCAGGGGTCATGGTGCGACTGTAAGCGACGCCGCTACTTCGACTTCGACAGCTCGTCGAGCGCGCTGTGAGCTACCGAAAGGTGATGTTCCACGTGCGTGCGCATGTCGCCAAGCAGCGTCTTGATCTGCGGCGCGTTGGCGTTCGGCATGAGGTCGCTGTCGATCAACTTGAGCACGCTCTCGTGCTCCTTGATCTGGGCCTTCAGGTAGGTGCGATCGAAGTCGTCCTTGTCCGCCTTTCGAAGGTCGGTGAGCACTTGGTCGCCGTTCTGCTGCAAGCGCGCGCGCTCTTCGCTCGGCGCGAGTTTCAGGCCGAGCTTCGACGCGATTTCGGCGCCCTCTTTCTTCGCGGCAAAGTGATCGTTGACCATCATTTGCGCGAATGATTTGACCGCCGGCGCGTGCCCGCGCTTCTCGGCGATGTCGCCTTGCTCCACCTCGCCTCCGTTGGCGACATCCGTAACGCCGAGGATCTGACTATCACTCAGCTCGTCTTTCGCGAGCGGGCTCCCGCGAGTTGGGGGTCCGGCTATGGAGTCCGCAGCGTTCGCCGTTCCGAGACCCGAGAAACCGCATAGGGCCGTCGCTCCGGCCACCGATACCAACGTGATCCACCGCTTGTTCATCGCATCTTCTCCTTTGGTTCAGACAGCGTCCTCGCCGTCCGCCGTCGAAGGAAATGCAGGACGCGTTCCAACTCCGGTTACCGGGGTGGCGACCACTCGGCGTGCCAAGAAGCCACCTTTCCGCACGATGCCGCGCCTCACTGCCGCACTTGGCGCCAGTTCTCGCGAAGCGCGTGGTCGTGTCCAACGCGGTTCGTTTGCGGCTCGCGAATCTATTCGACGCGATCGAACGTCAGCAGCAAGAGCGGCGGCGCGGTGTGGGATACGATCCGGCGGGCAGTGCATCGCAGCGGAGGGGTCGCGCCGTCGGGAGTCTCGATGCTGACTTCGAACGACGAGACGACGTTGCCTTCTAGCGCCGCTCGGAGCTTCCCGATGAGGGTCGGATCGTCCCACGAGCCGTCGAGCTGTTCGACGTCGATCCCGAGCGCGCGCTCCGGCGTGATTCGGAACAGCCGGTAGAATGCCGTGTTCGCGGAAACGACGCAGAGTCGTTCGTCGAGCACGAGGAGCGCGCCGGGAACGGCTTCCACGATCGCCTCGGCGTGGTGGCGCGCGCGTTGCGCCGCTTCTTCGGCACGCTTCACGCGATCGACGTCCACGAACGTCATGACCAGCCCGTCGATGAGGTTGTCGTGGGTGCGGTACGGCATGATGCGCATCAAGCGCCATTCGTCGGATTTGGTCTGAATCTCTCGCTCCCGAAACACCAGGGTACGAAGCACTTCTTCGGCGTCCTCGAGCATTCCGTCGAACCTGAGGTTCGTCGCGAAGTGAGCGAGCGGCCGCCCGACGTCCGAGTCGATGAGGCCGAACACCTTTTTGGCCGGCGACGTGAAGCGCTTCACCGTGAGGTCCTGATTCAAGAACACCGTCGCGATCTCGGTGCTGTTCAAAAGGTTCTGCATGTCGTCGGCGACGTGCGCGAGCTCGCGGTTGCGCTCTTCGAACTCGGCGTTGACGGTTTGAAGCTCCTCGTTGAGCGATTGAAGCTCTTCGCGCGACGTCTCGAGTTCCTCGTTGGCGCTCTGGAGCTCCTCGTTCGTCGATTGCAGCTCCTCGTTAGTGCTCTTCAGCTCCTCGTTCGACGTCTCGAGCTCCTCGATCGTCCCTTGGAGTGTCTCGCGGGTGCGCTGGAGCTCGAGCTCGAGACCGCCTTTGGGTTCCTTGCGGTTCTTACCGCGCCCCTTCCCCGCTTTCTTCGGCTGGCGCGGTTCCCATTCCGACTCGGCCTCGAAGGTGAGCGCGAACGTGCCGCGCAATGCTTCGGGATGCGTGAGTCGCCGCACGGAGAGTCGCATCGGCATTGCCCCGCCCTCGGAAGAAACGACGAGGTGCTGGCGAACGACGGGGTCGAGCTGCGTGGACGCCTGACGCACCGCGATCGGGAGCTCGAGACGCAGCCCGTCGCGCGCCATTTGAA
Source organism: Polyangiaceae bacterium (assembly GCA_036271175.1). Classification (GTDB taxonomy): domain Bacteria; phylum Myxococcota_A; class Polyangia; order Polyangiales; family Polyangiaceae; genus DASZVB01. The sequence continues at coordinate 18,767 of DATBBD010000872.1, forward strand.
AGACGTTGTTGCTCGGTTCGCCAGGTACGGGCTCGAGAAACGGCCCCGTGCGGCCGTGCAAATAAATGAGCTCGCCGGCCTCGTCGATGATCGCCGTCGGCGGGACGTGATCGGCGAGGAGAACGCGCTCCGCGAGCGGCGCGATGCTCCCCGCCGCTCGTTGCGGGGACGGTGTCGCCGCCTCGGCTCGCTCCGCGGGTATCCCGCTCGACGTCGACAGCGGCAGTTCGTAGAGCGGCAAGGAAACCCCACTCTTGATTCGATATATTTTCGCCTTCTTATCGAGCTCGGCGAAGCGTTCTTCGAAACCCGAGATGCCCTCGGCGCTCCCGAGGAACAAAAGGCCGTCCGGACGAATCGAATAACTGAAGAGTGCGAGGACGCGCCGCTGCAGGTCGGGCTCGAAATAGATGAGCAGATTTCGACACGACAAGAGGTCGAGCCTCGTGAACGGCGGATCTTTGATGACGTTCTGAACGGCGAAGATCAGGAGCCCGCGGATGTCCTTGCTGATGCGGTAGCCGCTGTCTTCGCGCACGAAGAAGCGGGCGAGCCGCTCGCGGCTCACGTCCGCGGCGATGCCTTCCGGGAAGCGGCCGACTCGCGCCGTCTCGATGACCTCCGGGTCGACGTCGGTCGCGAAAATTTGAACGCCAAAGTTCTTCCCGGAGGCGTGGAGCACCTCGCTGATCAAGATCGCGATCGAATACGCCTCGGCGCCGTTGGCGCAGGCGGGGATCCACATACGGAGTGGCCGCTCGTCCTGTTTCTTGTCGACGACGCTGCGGAGTTCTTCTTCGAGCGCGACGAAAGCCTCCGGATCCCGAAAGAAGCTCGTGACACTGATCAGAAGTTCCTTGAACAGAGCATCACTTTCGAGCGGGTTCTTTTCGAGGAAGCTTCCGTAGTCTGAAAGACGCCCGAGCCCGTGGATCGCCATGCGCCGTTCGATCCGACGCAGCACCGTCGTTTTCTTGTAACCGCTGAAGTCGTTACGCGTCCGGCTTCGGAGATGGTGGAGCACGCGCGCGAGCTCGTCGCCACGGCTCGACACGACATCCGATGGCGGCCCGGCGTGTACGAATCGACCGCTCGCGTAGCGGGCGAGCTGCTCGGGCATTTTCTCGGGAGCGAGGATGTAGTCGACGGATTGGCTGTCGATCGCGCTTCGCGGCATTCCCCCGTAGCGAGCCGTATCCGGGTCTTGCGCCATCACGAGCCCGCCCGCGCCTTTGATCTCCTGAACGCCGAGGGTTCCGTCCGAACCGGTGCCCGAAAGCACGATACCCACGGCGTTTTCGCCCTCATTTTTCGCGAGGGACCGAAAAAAAAGATCGATCGGCAGATGACGATCGCCGGCCCCGAGCGGCGTCACGCAGGTGCGTTCGTCGGTCACGGTGAGGCAAAAACCGGGCGGCGGAAGGTAGATGAAGTTGGGCGTCAGATGCGCGCCGTCCTCGACGGTCACGACCGGAACCGGAGAGCGCCGCTGAAGTAACTCGGGAAGCAACGTCGGCGCGCCCGCGGCCTGATGCGTCACCACCAGGTACGCCATGTTGGCGTCCGGAATGATGTGCGACACGAACTGCTCGAGCGCCTCCAATCCCCCGGCGGAGGCGCCGATGCCAACTAGCGGAAACCGACTGGGGTCCAGCCCAGCTTCGCGCTGCGCTTCGTCTCGATCTTGAGCTGGCTTGCGACGCTCGACCAATCGGGGCTCCCGGCGTCAGAGCGTAGTGCGGGAACGATCGCCCCGAACGGAAAACGGCGGCGTGCCGTGTGGGGCGTTTCGACGCGGTCGAGCCCGATT
>DATBBD010000873.1:0-3293 GCA_036271175.1 Polyangiaceae bacterium
AAGACCGCGGCGACGCGCTCGAAGCGTGCGCGGATCTGCTCGCCGAACCCGACGACCCGGCGCGTCCCGCGGTGCGGCGCTTGGCCCTCGTCGGCCGGCTTGCGGCGCTCGCCGCCGCGGCCGCGGGCCCGAACGAAGCGGCGCGCACGCTTCCCGTCGTCGCCGAGCGACTCGGCGCGATCGAGCTCTATCGCGTCATCTCGCCGCTCGAGTCGCTCGCGCGTCACCGCTTGCCCGCGGTGCGATTCGCGGCCGTTCGCGCGCTGTCTCGCTGCCCGTACAAGCGGACTTTCGTGTCGCTCGAGCGGGCGCTTCGCGACTCGGAGCGCACCGTCGTGGACGAAGCGCGCCGCGCGATCGAACGGCTCCGCTTCGACCACGCCTTCGATCCGCTGGTCCGACTCTATCGCGCCGGACCCGACGGCGAGGCGCGTCTCGCGGCCCTTCGCGCGATCACGCGGCTCGCGCACCCCGATGCTCGAGAGCTCGTGGAGCGGGTGCTCGAATCGGGCTCGGACGTCGAGCGTCGCGCGGTGCGATCGGTGCTCGGCGAATCCGGAGCTCAGGCGAGCACGTCTTCGAGCGCTTCGGCGAGGCGCGGGTAGCGCCACTCGAAGCCTTTTTGCATCAACACGGCCGGCACGGCGCGCTGCCCCGTGAGGATCGGCTCGGCGCCTTCGCCGAAGAGCAACCGGAGCGCCATCGCGGGGACGCGAAACGCCGCGGGGCGATGGAGGACGCGGCCCATCTCGCGCGCGAGCTCGGCGTTGGTGACGGCGTGCGGCGTGGTCACGTTCACCGGACCCTCGAGCGAATCATCGTCGAGACAGAGGAGCAGCACATTCACGACGTCGTCGAGGTGGATCCACGGCACCGGTTGCTCGCCTGAGCCGATCGGACCCCCGACGAACATCTTGAACGGCCGCGCCATTTCCGGAATGGCCCCGCCGTCGCGCCCGAGGATGATCCCGAACCGTGCGTACACGATGCGGCCAACGCGCGTCGCGGCTTGCGCGACCGCGGCTTCCCAAGCTTGCGAGACTTCGGCGAGAAAATCCGCGCCGGCGCCCGTCTTCTCGTCGACCGGCTCGTTGCCGCGCGGCCCGTAGTAGCCGACCCCGGACGCGCTCACGAACACCCGCGGTCGCGAGGGCGCGCGCTCGATCGCGAGGACGAGGTCGTTCGCCGTCACGACGCGGCTATCCATGATTTTTTTCTTCAGTTCCGGCGTCCAACGCCGCCCGACGACTTGTTCGCCCGCGAGATGCAACACGGCGTCCGCGGAACTGACGGCCTTCGTGAGCCCATCGGCGTCCCAGCTCGCGAACGCGACGGGAGCGGGGAGGGCTCGACGCGCTTTATCGACGTCGCGGGTAACGGCCGTCACCGAATCGCCCCTGGCGAGGAGCGCCTTCGTCATGGCCTGACCCACGAACCCCGTGGCCCCGGTCATGAGAACGTGCGGCATGGTGTCGGGAGCCTACTCGTCCGCCTTCAGGCAAGCAGCGTGTGACCCGCCAAAGTCCAAAAACGTGGCAACTCGCCCCACCGACCGGACGACGGTTGTTCCAGCGACCGGGGAGAAGTGATACTCGTCGGGCATGATCCGGATCGCATCCTCGGTTGGTCTCCTCGGTCTCGCTGCTCTCGGTTGCGCCAGCGCGCCTGCCGCCCCCTTCGACACGTTGAAGACCGCAAACGTCACCATGCTCAGGCTTCAAAACTACGATCCGCCTGCGCCGGTTGCGGCCGCGACGACACCGACTGCGATCGGCATCCCAGGTCTCCCTCCCGAGATCACTCAGTGGGCGCAGCAAGCGCTCCCGGGTCTTCAGCAGTTCCTGCCGCCGGGCCTTTTGCCCCAGGGCCTGCTCGGCGCCGCGGCTCAGCCCGCCGCGGTTCCGACGCCCACGCCGGACGCGCCGCGCTTTCCGATGTCACAGCCGAACTTCAGGATCCTCGGTCAGACCCAAGTCATCGATAACGACTTGAAGGATCAGCTCGCAAAGTTGCTCGGCAATCCCGACAGTTTCCAGGTCGATCACGGCAACTGCATGTACGCCGAAATGGGCCTCTCGTTCTCGAACAACAATGGCCCTTTGAACGACATGATGATCTCCTTCTCGTGCAACCAGGCGGATTCTCGAACCTTCGCCTGGCCGCACCCGAATCACGGTCTCAAGCCGGAGACGGTGAAGGAACTCGAGCAGATCGTGCAAAAGATCTGGCCGACGTGATCGCGCCTCGAATCTAAAAGAAGGCGCCGGGTCTTCACGACCGTCGACATCGACTCGACGAGTGTGGCGAAGTTACACGCTTCGATCTGACCACTCTGGTGGTCGAATGTGTGTATGGGTGCGCGTGAGAAATATTTCATGACGTCGCGTAGGGGCCGACGACGCCGTGACGTCCAACGCCCCAAACGCGTGAGCTCCTCGGAGACGCGACGTCCAAGTGACGCCGCGGCCGCGGGCGTTCGCGAAGCGAAAGGGTTGGTGCACATGACCAAGTTGATACTTCCGAGCTGGTTCCGAGTCGGCGTCGCGGTGTTCGGAGCGGCCACGCTCTGCGCTTCCGCGTTCGCCGATCCCCGCGATCACCGTGACGATCGGCACGACGATCATCACGACGACCGCCGCGATCATTATCCGGCGCCGCCCGCGACTCCGGTCGCCGTCGCCCCTCCGGCGGGCCGAGTTGCCGTCGCCCCTCCCGCCGACCCTGCGCTCGCCGCGCGACTTCAAGCAGACGAAGCGCGACGCGAAGCGGATCGCCGAGCCCGAATGCGCGACGAACACGCCTGGGACGCGAGTCGCGCCGACCGCGCGGCGCAACACCGAAATGAAGTGACGAACACCTGGGGGAACGCCGTGAACACTCCCGCGGGACAAGCGGAGCTCAGCGCGCATGCCGATCGCATGGCGCGCTTGAACCGCATCCTCGACGTCGCGAATCAAAAGGGTGACACCGCTCTCGCCTCGCGTTGTCAGAACGACATCAACCGCGAAGTCGCTCGCGACGCTCGCGTCATGCAGCAAATCCGCATGGGAGGTGCCCGATGAAGAATCTGATCGCATTGGCCGTCGTCGCGCTCGTCGCGTGCGCCTGCAACCAGAACAAGTCCGATCCGCCCGCGGCCGCGGCTGCACCCGCCGCCGCTCCCTCCGCCGCTGCTCCCTCCACGCCGACTGCCGCCGACCCCGCCGCCGCAGCGCCGACGATGGCCGCCGCAGCACCTTCCGCCGCGGCACCCACCGCTGCAGCGCCAGCGGGGGCGGTCCCGACCGAAGAGG
>DATBBD010000874.1:0-4241 GCA_036271175.1 Polyangiaceae bacterium
TCGGTTCCGCCGGCAGTCAGGCTGAGCGTGAGGTAGTGGCCGGGAGAGACCGTCGTCGACATGCCGGTCAAGCCGGTCACCGTCGACACGGACAACGCGGGCGCACTGAGCGTGCCCGAGCCGCTGTTCGCGGTCACGGCCTGGACGGTCTGCGACGTGCCGTTGACATCGCCGCTGACGGGCGAGCCGCCGGTCGAGTCGATCTTCACGCTGACCGCGGTGGTTCGCGCGCTGTAGTCGACCGTCGCCTTCGTTCCCACGAAGGTGTCGTTGCCGTCACCGGTGCTCGCATTGCCGAGGCCGCCGATCAGCGTGTCCACGCCGGTGCTGGCAGAACCCGTCAAGGTATCGCTGCCCAATCCGCCCTTGAGGGTGTGGTTGAGCGCGCTTCCCGCTGCCGACAGAATGTCGTTGCCGTATCCGCCGAGGATCGTCGCGACGGTGTCGGGAACGACTCCGCCTTCGCCGGTCTCGCCGTTCGCGGTCGTCGCGGTGGTTGCCAAGGTCACCGAGACGTCACCGGTGCGCTGGCTGTAGTCGACGGTGTCGATGCCGGCGTTGGTCACGGTGATCGTGTCGAAGTTGCCCGCGCCGGTCGCGCCCTGCGCCACCGCGCCCATCGAGTAGGTGTTGGACCCGGCTCCACCGGTCATCGTGTCGCCGCCCAGATCACCGCTGAGGATGTCGTTGCCGGCGCCGCCGGTGAGGGTGTCGCTACCCGCTCCGCCGAACATCTGGATCGGCCAGGGGTACGCGGCCGTGGTGCCGAAGGTGCCGTCGGCGACGATCTTGTCGTTACCGGGACCGCTCGACACGACGACCGATTGGACGTTCGTGAAGGTCACGTCGGGAATCGAGTCGAGAGGAGCCGTCGCGCCGCCGTTGATGTTGAACAGGTAAGGGCCGCCCGCGATTTGCGTGCCGGCTCCCGTTCCCTTGCCCAGGTAGTAGGCGTCCGCTCCGTTCGAACCGCGGATCTTGACCGAATTGTTCACGTTGGCCGCGGTTCCGAGGTTGATGTTCACGACGCCGACTGCGCCCGTGAGCGCCTCGCCCCAGACGCCGTTCACGTAGTCGAGGATGACGTTGCGCGAATCGTTCGCGGCGACCGTGCCGGCGGCCGTGATCGTGATCGTCTTGCCCGTGGGGAATTGGCCCGGAAAAGCCGCCGTAGGAGCCAGCTTGATCTGGCAATTGTCCGTGGATGCGCCGTTGACGACGACCATGTTGTCCGTCGGTCGTAGCGAGAGATACGCCGTCTCGCCGTTGCTGATGGAGATCGTGATGCTGGTCGAGCCGTCGAGGCTTCCACCCGTGCACGCGCCCGTGTGGAGAAGGGCGGACGAGGCAGTCCCGACGTCGATCCCGGGATAATCCTCCGCCGAAGCCGGTGTGTTCGAACCCTCGTCGCCAGATCCGCACCCAGCGAGGCTCATGGCTCCGACCAACGAAACTCCGAGCGCAGTCAGCCTTCGTTTCAACATCATCGTACGTACCTCTTGGTTATTGGCGAAGGACCCTTCGCCTTGGTTTTTTGTTTGTCGACACGTCCGCCATGACGACAAGCGCGCTTGTCGAAGCACCCGCACCCCCATGGGGTGACTCGGCATGCACCCCCTGATTCAGCGAGGCTGGCAGCCTTTGAACGGCGAGGGTTGAAATGACTTAAGCAAATTTGAACAAACAGAGATTCGCGAGCTGCAACGGCGTCTCGAGCGTCAACGCGATGTCACTTTCCAAGTGGCCCGGCGGGTTGTCGCATGTGGCGCGCCTCATTTTTGGTTTGGCGAATGAACGTCGATGGCCGCGCGGGCACGCCTCGACCTCGGCAAGTCGAGTGGTCGCTGTGGACAACTCGCCGCCTCGTGTGTCGGTGGTTCGCGCACTGTCCGAAACCGCCAGGGTCGCTTTCGACTGCGAAAAAGCGTGAAAAGGAATGAGGTGAAGGGAAGAGCGAAAGAAGGGAGGAGGAGGAGAGGGAGAAGGAGAAGGAAGAAAGAGAATGATTGCGATCTCGCGCCGGACGAGGTCTGCATGAGGCACGCTGCCGAACTCTGCGCGGAGCTCGTTCGCGCGCGAGCGACCGTCGAGGCCGAACGCCCGGCGGCCGATCCGTCCGTCGTCGGCTCTATTCGTCGGCGTCGTCGTCGGGCAGCGCGATCGTGCCCTCGAACCGGACGTTGCTCACGGCGCGACCCAACGTCTCGCGCCGCGCCTCGGGCGGCGTCTTGGCGCGAAGTACGGCCAGGCGCTTGGCGAACTCGCCGACGCCCGCGGCGGTGAGCACCCGCTCGAGCTCTTCGCGAAGACGGCGGGCGAGCGACGGCGCGACGCCGTTCGTCGAGATCGCGACGGTGACCGGACCGGAACGAGCGAGCGCGAGATGGCTGAACGTCGAGTACGTGGGTTGATCGATCGCGCAAAAGAAGATTTGCCGAGCCTCTGCGGCTCGACCGATGCGTTCGGCGAGCGAAGCGTCGCGGTCCGTTTGGACGACGAGCCACGCGCCGTCGAGATCGGGCTCCTCGAACGAACGTCGAACGACGGCGATCTTCCCGGAACTTTCGAGCTCGACGAGCCGCGGGGTGGGCCGCTCGGAAATCAGGCGCACGCGTGCGCCGGCCAGCACGAGATGGTTCGTTCGGAGTTCGGCCTCGTCGCCGCTGCCGACGACGAGACACGCCTTGCCCTCCAGACGAAGCCCGAGCGGAAACGTGTCAGCCTTCATTGGGCGCCGCGCCGGTCGTCGCCGGCACGACCTCGATGGTGAGAAATTCGAGGGTGCGCTCCGCGTCGCCCACGCGCTGCATGAAGAGGCCGGTGAACGTACTGAAGAGGGCGTCGCCGGGCGCCGCGGTGCCCGTTCGCGCCGGGCGACTCACCCAGAGCTTGATCTTTTCCAGGATCTCGGCGCTGAGCGGATTCACTTCGACGCGAGCGTGCAGCGTCACCGGTTGGCCGAAGGCGAGCTCTTTGTTCGTCGCGGCGAGGAGCCGATTCACCTCGGCGCAACGCCGGAGCACGCCTTCGAGCGTGGTGGTCCAGCGGGTTCGGCTGCCGTCGGGTCGCGTGACTTCGACGCGGTACGCTTCGTCCCACACGTGCCAGGTAATCTTGCACGTCTGCACGGTCGTGGACACCGGCGTCTTCGCGCCGCGACGGAACACGGCCCCGGTGAAGACAATCGTCGTCGGGAGGCCGCGGCTCAGCTTGCGTTGGATCTCGTCGTCGACCACGTCGCGGAAGGAGAGGGAGACGTAGAGCTCCTTGTGTGCCGTGTTCCATTCGAAGGTCGCACCGCGCGGCGGTGGAGGCTCGTCGGCGACGGCGTCCTTCGCCGCGCCGGCGAGAAACAGCGCGAGAACGAGCCCGAGGAGCGCTCGCAATCCGCCCGGACGGCCGAGCCGCAGGGCGGAGCCGCTTCTCACTGACCCTCGCTGAGCGCCGGAAGGAAGCCGAGGACGTTCGCGAGGGCGAAGGTGAACCCGCCGGCGCTGGTGTCCATCTGGACGCCGAGATTCGCCGTGAAATCCATCGGGATGAGGGACGCGCCGGAGTAACCCTGCGGCGGGCTCGTGATGTCCCGAGAGCCGGCGATCGCGAAGATGCCGACGCGACCGAAGAGGTCGATGGCGTAGACGGAACGCGTCCCGCGATAAAGCGGCACGCGATATTCGACGTCGAACTTCGCCGCGTAGTCGCCGTACCGCACCTCGACGACGTCAGTGCCGAAAAAATTCGGCGCGGGCCGTCGTTCGACGTTCATGCCGAGCACGCGCGCGGCGCGAAAATCGCTCAGGTCGCCGACGTAGTAGCGCTCGAAGAACGGCGCGCTTCCGGAAATGGCGCCGCCGAAGAGGCGAAGCCGGAGCACGTGGTTCCAGGGCAGCGTCAACCAATGCGACGCGAGCACGTCGATGCGCGAGTACGGGTAGTCACTGCCGAGCGGCGAGAGGCTCACCTCGGTGGTGACCGACGCGAACCACCCGCGGGTCGGGAGGATGGGTTTGTCACGCGTGTCGTGCTGGAGCGTCGCGGAGATCGTCGAGAGCAAGCTGTCGCCGCGGAGAATGCTGAAATCGATGGGCTCGCGTTCCGTGCCGCGGAGGTCGGACGCGGCCAGGGGCACCACGGCGTGGACGTGTTCGAGCCGGTACTGGGCCCAGAGTTGCGTGCTGACCGACAGATCGCGTCCGATACCGATCGAGCCGCCGAATCGCTTGTACTGAACGACCGCGAAC
>DATBBD010000875.1:0-4475 GCA_036271175.1 Polyangiaceae bacterium
ACCGACGCAGCAGGAAAGCCGCTCCCCGCAGGAACCCTCCGGTACCAATCGTCGGCGGAGCTGGTGAACAACGGCGTCTGGTCGACGATCTACGGTAACCCGAAGCCGGGAGGCGCCGCGCCGCCGATCCTTCCCGCGGACGCACTGATGCACGAGTCGAGCAGTCCTCGCGCCGGTTCTGGGCCCGCCGGACCCCTCGTCGAACCCATGAACGCGCCCCGGTTCGGAACCGCCGGCGCGAACGCGAGCAATGGTCACGAATGGAACAATGTCGCCCAGGGCGATCTCGAATACGCCTGCATTTTCGCGCTCGCGACGCCTCGGGACGATTCGATGACCACCGGTACCGATTGCTATCAAAGCGACCCCAACGACTTCGATCCGTTGTGCCAGAACCCCGACGGGAGCTACGGAACGACGCAATACTTCGCCAAGGGTTACCCCGGGCTGCGTGAGCTCGGCGTGCTCCAGGGGCTCGGCAAGAACGGCATCGTGTCGTCGATCTGCGCGCGGAACACGGTGGATGTTGGCGCCCCCGACTACGGGTACGCCGCAGCCGGCAATGCGCTGCTCGAAGCGCTCGCACCGGTCGCGAAGTAGTCGCGTACCGCTCTACTCACAAAGTTTCACTCGCTCGCGGGTGAGACTCGTCGTCGATGAGTCGGTGAAGGCTTAACGCTGGTCCCGGGACGTAGCACCAGCGTATCGTCCCGGGGCCATGCGACTTTTGAGGAGCCTAGGATTTCCGTGTGTCGTCGCGCTATCGGTCGCCGCTTGCGGAGGCGGCGCGAAACCGGAACCGGAAACGGCGGCGACCGAGAAAACGGCAACGCCGCCGACCGACGACAGCGCGGCGTCGAGTGACGCGCCCGCGTCGGATGCGTCGTCGACATCGACGCCGAGCGACAAGAGCGACAAGAGCGACTCGGCTTCGACGTCCGACTCGAGCGACACCGGCGGCGCGAGCTCCGACGATCGCCACACGGTGCTCCAGCTCACGCTCGACGACGAAGAGCTCGGCAGCTACCTGAAGCTCGAATCGCCCGGACGCTTTCCGCTCAAGGTCGCCGGTGAAAATCTGCCGAGCGGGTTACTCAAAGCCGGAAAGCCCATCGTGCTCGTCGATAAACCCGACCCGAAAGCCGCGGTGCTCGTGATCACCGCCGTGGACGTCGGAAAAGATCACGCCACGGTGAAGTATCGCTACGGCGTCGAGGGCATCGAAGGCACGACGACGCTCGACAAGGGCCCGCGCGGCTGGGAAATTTTGCGAACCCGCGTCGTCGAGCATTACCGCGCCGACAAGACGAAGTAGCGGCGCGCACTTTGCGGCCGCGGTTTGCGGCGCCCGAGCCCGACGGAACGTGCTCCGCCACGACCATGCCCACGAGCACGGCGGACAGCGACACAGATACACCCGGTTACCCGCGTGACGCCCCGTTCGCCGTCGCGTTCACGCCGTGAAGCTCGCGAAACACCGTGGGTTTGATGCCGAAGCGACGCTCGAACGCTCGGCTCAGCCGGACCGCGCTTCCGAAGCCGGTGTCCGCCGCGATTTGCTTCAAATTCATCGAGTGCGCAAGCAAGGTGCGCGCCTGCTCGAGCCGTAAATCTTCGACGAAACGCGCGGGCGTCTTGCCTGTGGCGCGCACGAATTTGCGATGAAAATCGCGCGGCGATTGCTTGGCGCGCCGAGCGAGGCACTCGACGTCGAGCCGTTCGTCGAGGTGCGCCTGGATCCAATCGACGAGCGCGACGAACGGCGCGTCGCTCTCCGACTGCGCACGCAAGAGCGGGCTGAACTGCGACTGAAACCCTGGACGTCTGCCGTACAGGACGAGGCGCTGCGCGATGTCGGCGGCGACGCGCGCGCCGTGGTCTTCTTCGACCATCGCCAGCGCCATGTCGATGCCCGTCGTCACCCCCGCCGACGTCCAGGTGCGGCCGTCGACGACGTAGAGCGCCTCTGCGTCCACGTCGATGGTCGGATAGCGGCGCGCGAGCGCGGCCGTGCCGTCCCAGTGCGTCGCGACCCGCTTGCCGTCGAGCAAGCCGCATTCCGCCAGCACGAACGTGCCGCTGCACACCGAACCCCAGCGCGACGCCACGCGCGCGGCGCGCACGACCCAGCGACGGAGCACGTCGTCGCCGAGCGCCGCGATCACGGCGCGGTCGTCGCCGCCCACGACGAGCACGATGTCGCCGCTTCGGGGCGAAAGCGACACGAGCGCTCGCGTGTCGATCGACACCGACCCTCCCGTCTCGATCACGCCGCCCCTGGACGACGCGACGACGACCTCGTACCGCGGCGACGGCGCGAATCGATTCGCGCCGGAAAACACCGCCGCCGGACCGCTCACGTCGAGCACTTGCGCGCCCGGGTACGCGACCAGCACGACGCGCACGGGTCGCTTTGCGTCGCTTCGGGCCGGAACTGGCGGCAAGGGCGCCGCGCCGGCGCGTTTCACGACGGCATCTCGCGTTGGCAGAAAAGATACACTAGTGGTCATTTACGCCAAGCACGCGCGCCGTCAAGCTGAGACCCATGAGCGACACCCTCCACATCGGTCTTCTGATCTATCCCGACGTCACGCAGCTCGACGCGACCGGACCGGCTCAGATTTTCGCGCGGGTGCCGCGTGCGAAGGTTCACATGGTCTGGAAGACGCTCGACCCGGTTCCGACCGACGCCGGGTTTTCGATCGTCCCCACCGACACTTTCGAGACGTGTCCGAAGCTCGACGTGATCTGCGTCCCCGGCGGCGCCGGGCAGGTGCCGCTCATGACCGACGCCGCGACGCTCGCGTTCTTGCGAAGGCAAGCCGAGACCGCACGCTACGTCACCTCGGTGTGCACCGGCTCGCTCGTGCTCGCCGCAGCGGGTCTTCTCGACGGCTATCGCTCGGCGTGCCACTGGGCGTGGCGCGATCTCTTGCGCCCGCTCGGCGCGGAACCCGACGCCGCACGCGTCGTTCGCGATCGGAATCGTTTCTCCGGAGGCGGCGTCACCGCGGGCATCGACTTCGCACTCACGATCGCCGCCGAGCTCGCCGGCGAAGAAGTCGCAAAAACCATCCAGCTCGCGATGGAATACGCGCCGGCCCCGCCGTTTCAGTGCGGCACGCCGGAGCTCGCGGGCCCCGAACGAGTCGCACGGTTCCGCGAAGCCATGGCTCCGATGCTCCAGCGCCGGCAAGCCATCGTCGAATCGATCGCGCGACGCTGAAGCTCGTCCTCGGAGCAGCCAAGAGGCATGCGGCGATTGAGCCAGAGGATTGGCCATACGGCAATTTGCCGTACCGTCGGGAAGACGAGTCACGCGACCACGGCACACCTCGAAGCGCGTCCGGCTAGGACGTGCACCAGCTGCTCGAGCGCGCGGGGAGCTCCAAGGCCGCCCCTCCCTCATCTTCTCGCCCTTACTCTTGGCTCCACCACGAGTGAGCTCGCTCCGACGGCGTTGCCACGCCACACGCGACGGCGGTATGACGTGAGTCCATGACGCTCACGCAAACGATCATCGAACATGTTGGTTTGGGGGTTCCCTTTGCGAGTGTGCTCGTCGGCGACACGACGTGCTCCGGGCAGCGCGGCCTCCTCGTGTTCCCCAACGCCCTCGGCGTATCGCCGGACACCCTCGAGACCGCGCACGAGATCGCCGCGAAAGGCTACGTCGTGTTGGTCGTCGATCTGTACGGCAAAGACGTCCGTCCGACGACGCTGGTGGACGGATCGGCCGCGGCCGGCCCGCTTCGCAAAGACCCGACGCGCTGGCGCACGCTGATGAACGGCGCGCTCGCGGTGCTTCGCGCCGAGCCGTCGGTGGATCCGAAGAAGCTCGGCGCGATCGGCTTCTGCTTCGGCGGTTCGTGCGCCCTCGAGCTCGCTCGAAGCGGCGCGGACGTGCGCGCCGTCGCGTCGCTCCACGGCGGCGTCGCGACGCAGAATCCCGACGACGCAAAGTCGATAAAGGGCAGCGTGTTCGTGCTCCACGGCGCGGACGATCCGTTCGTGCCGGAAGCCGACCTGCGGGCCTTCGAAAGCGAGATGCGCGCCGCGGGCGTGGATTGGCAGCTCATCGAGTTCGGCGGAACCGTCCACAGCTTCACGGACAAAGGCGCGAACATTCCGGGCAAGGCCGTCTACAGCCCGCGTATCGTCCGGCGTGCGTTCCGCATGGTCCACGACTTCTTCGACGAGACCCTCGCCTGAGGTCGGCTAAGATCGCCGGTCATGTCCGGGCGTCGCTCGCGAACGGTGCTCCTCGTCCACTACCGTCTCTTCGCGGACGACTGGGCGGCGTGGCTGACCAACGCCGGGCACCAGGTCGAGTGGCTCGTTCCACAAACGCTGACCGTCGATTTCGTGCGCACGGCGTGCCAGGCGCTCGCGCCGCGGTTCATCGCGTCGATCAATTTCAGTCCGGAGCTCGCGCTCCTCGCGACCCTCGGCAAAACGCCGTACGTGAGTTGGAC
>DATBBD010000876.1:0-3745 GCA_036271175.1 Polyangiaceae bacterium
GCTCGAAGCCGAGCTCGCCCTCGATCCGCTCGCGCGCCCTCCGGAGAGCGGTCTCGGCAAAGTGCGGCTCGCGTTCGGCCCCTTTCTTGCTCTCTCCACGCTCGAATATTTATTTTTTGGAGAGGTGCTGGTGAACGCGTATCTGGGCGTGGTGCTCCGTTCATGAACGGCCGATTTCGGGCCGTCGCGCTCGTCGCGTCGTGTGTCCCAGCCGCCGCAGGCTGCGGGCCGAGCTTGCGGACGGTGCCGCTCGGGGCGCCTCCGGACGTCGCGGCTGCGCCGCAGCTCGTCGATGTGCCGCCACCGCCGGCAAAAGTCGAACGGATCCCGCCCGATCCCGGGAAACCGTGCGCGTGGTTCGACGGCCGCTGGGAGTGGGTCGGCGAGGCGTGGGAGTGGACCGCGGGGAGTTGGGTCGTGCCGCCTCAGGGCTGCCATTTCGCGACCGCGGAGTCAGGCTGGGCCGCCGGCGCGGACCGGAGTCTGCTGTTTTACGTGCCGGGGCGGTGGTATCCGAATGAAGGCGGGAAACCCTGCCCGGAGCCGCGAACGTGCGGTGCCGCGACGACCGAGGCCCCGACGGCTGCCACTCCACGGTAAAGAGCGTCCGCCATGACTTCGCATATCTTCAGGGAATACGACATTCGCGGCGTCGCCGACCGCGATCTGACCGACGCCGTCACCCGAAACATCGGGCGCGGCCTGGGCAGCTTGCTCGCGCCGGACTCGGCTCCGTCGCGACCGTTGCGCGTCGCGGTCGCGCGCGATTGCCGCGTCTCGGGGCCGCGCATCATCAGCGAGCTTTCCGCCGGTTTCCGCGAAGCGGGCGCCGACGTCGTGGACGTCGGCGTGGGCCCGACACCGCTCCTCTATTTCGCCGTACACCATCTGGGCGCGGACGGCGGCGTCATGGTCACTGGCAGCCACAACCCGGGCGACGAAAACGGTTTCAAAATCATGCGCGGCAAGGCCTCGTTCTTCGGCGAGGATCTCCAGAAGCTTCGCGGCCTCGTCGAAAAGAACGAATTTTCGACCGACGGAAGCGGCGCCTCCACGAGCGCGCAGCTCGACGACGCCTACGTGTCCGCGGTCACGTCGAACGTCGCCTTGAAGGATCGCTCGCTGCGCGTCGTGGTCGATGCGGGCAACGGTGCGGCAGGACCACTCGCGCTGAAGACGCTGCGCGCGCTCGGCCTCGATCCGGTGCCTCTGTTTTGCGACATGGACGGCTCGTTTCCGAATCATCACCCCGATCCGACGGTCCCCGAAAATCTCGAGACGCTGATCGAAACCGTCGCAAGCGAAGGTGCTCGCGTCGGCATCGCGTTCGACGGCGACGGCGATCGACTCGGCGTCGTCGACCAAAACGGAGAGATGATCTACGGCGATCGGCTACTCGCCCTGTTCGCGCGCGACATGTTGCGCGACAAACCCGGTGCCGCGGTGCTCGGCGAGGTCAAATGCTCGGAGTCGCTATTCCGCGACATCGAAGCGCACGGCGGCAAGCCCATCATGTGGAAGACCGGGCACTCGCTCATCAAGACGAAGATGAAAGAAGAGAAGGCTCTTCTCGCCGGTGAGATGAGCGGACATTTCTTCTTCGCCGATCGCTATTTCGGTTACGACGACGGGATCTACGCCGCCGTTCGTCTCCTCGAGATCCTGTCGCGCGAGGGAAAATCGGTGGGCGAGCTGCTCGCCGATCTGCCGAAAGGGTTTTCGACGCCGGAAATTCGGGTGAGCTGCCCGGACGACGTGAAGCAACGCGTGGTCGGCCGGGTGCGCGAGCATTTCCGCGGGCGCCGCGAGACCACCGAGATCGACGGGGTACGCATCAAGTACCCCGACGGAGCCTGGGCGCTCGTTCGCGCGTCGAACACCGGCCCCGTCATCGTGGTTCGGTTCGAAGCGCCGAGTGAAGCGAGGCTCGCCGAAATCCGAGCTGAGGTGGAAGCCGTGCTCGGCGAGGCGCGCCATAGGTTCGAAGGGTCTCCGCGAGCCTAGGATGCCCGAACCCGTCGAACCCGCGACGCGGGACGAATGGACGATCGAGCGCGTCCTCGGTTGGGCTGCGGACGACTTTCGGCGTCGCGGTCTCGAATCGCCGCGCCTCGACGCCGAGGTGCTGCTTGCCCACACGCTCCGCACCGATCGCGTCCGCCTGTTTCTCGACGCGAAGCGAGTCCTCGACGGCGTCGCGCTCGCGGCGTATCGCGAGCTCATCGTGCGGCGGCGCCGCGCGGAGCCCGTCGCGTACATCGTCGGCGCGCGCGAGTTCTACGGCCTCCCGGTGCGCGTCGATCGACGCGTGCTCGTGCCTCGCCCGGACACCGAGACGCTGGTGGAAGTCGCGATCGAACGTACCCGGAGCGCTCACCTCTACGGCGAGTCGCTCGACTTGTGCACCGGTTCCGGATGCGTCGCGATCGCGTTTGCGCGGCATCGTCCGACGTGGCGCATGGTCGGCATCGACGTCTCGGTGGAAGCCCTGGCGCTCGCCCGCGAAAACGCCGAACGACTCGGCGTCGTTCCGTCGACCGCCTTTGCCGAGGGCGACCTCGACGGCTCGCTCTCGCACGGCGCGCGGTTCGATCTGGTGACCGCGAATCCGCCGTACATCCCGACCGAGGAAATCGCGACGCTCCGCGCCGACGTGCGCGACCATGAGCCGCGCCTCGCGCTCGACGGCGGCGCGGACGGCCTCGACGTCGTCCGTCGCGTCGTGCAAGTCGCGGCCCGACGATTGCGGCCGGGCGGCGTCTTTGCCGTCGAAATCGGCGCCGGCCAAGCCGACGCCGTGGGCCCTCTGCTCGACCGCGCCGGCTTCACCGACGTCGAGCGCCGCCGCGACTACGGCGGCATCGAGCGCGTCGTGAGCGGTCGGCTCGCGCCGGGCTGAGCACGCGCTCGGCCCGGACGACCGATGGCGCTCGTTTCCGTTGGCGCGCTCAGGGCGTGCCGCAGTCGTCGGTGTCCCAGGTGCACCAGCCGCCGCAGTTGCACATGCCGTCGTCGGCGAGCTTGCAGGGGTTCCCCGCGGCACAACAAGTGCTGATCAGAACGCCGTTGCACTTGTTGGTCACGGCGGGACAGTCGCCGCTTTCCCACTTGCAGCTCGGGCATTCGCAAGTCGAGTCGCCGGCATCGAAGTCGGGATCGGCGGCCTGACACGCGGTACCTTCGGTCCCGTCGCACGGAACCTGTCCGCGCCCACCGATGCGAACACCGCAATCGTTGCAGTCCGTGCCGAACGCGCAATCAGGGGTGTCGGACAACGGACCCCCGTCGTCGCAGAAGCCGTCGCCGGACTCGGAGCAGCTATTCGAGCACATGCCGAGGCGCGGACCGCAATCGGTGCAGTCGGTACCGAAGCCGCAGGCCGCCGACTTGGCCCCAGTGCCGCCGTCTTCGCAGGTACCGTTGGCCGACGTCCCGCACGAATCGTCGCACTGCTCGACGCCGTTCACGCGCGTCCCGCAATCGGCGCAGTCGGTTCCGAGCGCGCAAGCGTCGGTATCCGAATTGAAGCCGCCGTCGTCACAGGTGCCGTCGCTCTTGTAGGTGCACGTGTTGGTGCAGAGCCCGACGCCCGTGTCCGTGCATCCGAGCTCGCCGGAGGTGGGATCCGCGACGCAGAACTCCGGCTTGCAGTCGGCGTCCTTCGTGCACTTCGGACGACAGAGGCGCGGCCCGCTGTCGTATTGTTCGACGCAAACGGTGCCGCTGCAGCAGTCGGCGTCGGAGT
>DATBBD010000877.1:0-1537 GCA_036271175.1 Polyangiaceae bacterium
GGTGGCGGCGGTTGGCCCGTTGATCAGGGGGCGCCGGTTCACGAAGGCCCAGAGGTAGGCGTCGAACGAGCCGAACTCGCGCTGCATCTCCAGATAGGCCTGTGCGTTGGTGATGGTCGAGTCAATTTTCAGGCGGTTGCGCACGATGCCCGGATCCTGCAGCAGCTTGGCTTTTCGTGCGGCGTCGAAGCGCGCGACCTTCTTCGGGTCGAAGCCGGCGAAAGCGCGGCGATAGCCGTCGCGCTTCTTCAAGATCGTCATCCACGACAGCCCGGCCTGCGCGCCTTCGAGGACGAGCATCTCGAAGAAGTGGCGATCGTCGTGGACCGGAACTCCCCATTCGGTGTCGTGATAGTGAATCATCAGCGGGTCGGTGCCGGCCCAGTGACAACGCGGCTTGTCGGATGGCGCGGCGAGGGCGCGAAGGGTCGGCGGAATGGGCCGGCACGCGCACGCTTTGGCGTGCTCGAGGTGCCAGAGCAGGCGATCGGTCGGGCCGGCCTTCGCCGGCATCGGGTGCGCGGCGTGCCACTTCGCGTTGATCGGCATCGCGCGAGGTTACCACTTCGGTGGTTGGCACTACGCAGTGGTAGAATCCCGATCTTGACGTTGCGCGAGCTCGTCCTTCGTCCGAGTCGTTTGCGGGCGGCCTTGCTGGTCCTCGTGAGCGCTCTCTTCACGGCGATCGGCGCGTGGATGATCGCTTGCGCCGAGCCCAAGGGCTGGCTCGTCGCGGGGTTTTTCGGGGCGTGCCTCTGCGTGCTGTTCGTCAACGCATTGCCTTCGGCGTCGCACCTTCGGCTCGACGCATCGGGTTTCGAAGTCCGCTCGCTCTTTCGATCGAAGACGTATCTTTGGTCGGAAATCGAGTCGTTCGGCGTCGCGCGCATCGGCGGGACGGTCACCGTCGTGTTCACGCGGCGCTCGACGGGAGCCTCGCCGCCGCCGATGCGCTTTCGACTGAGCCGCGCGGATGGCGCGCTGCCGGATCGCTACGGACGGTCGGCGGAAGACCTGGCGGTGCTGCTCGAAGCGTGGAGAACCGGGAACCGTCGCGGGCTCGATGCCGTACCGGACGACCGCGACGTCCGTCGCGCGACCTCGAGCCTCGGCGATGGGCCCGGCGCGTTGCTCGTGCTGAAACTCGCCTCGCTGCTCTCGTTCTGCGGCGGCCCGCTCGTCCTCGGCGACCTCTTCGACGCGAAGCACAAGGGTCCGCTCGCGTTCGTGATCGTCTTTTCGCCGATCGCGTTGCTCGTCTTCGGCGCCCTGTCGCTCGGCGACGACGCGGACGACGCATGGGCCCGTTGGTGCGTTCGCGGCGGTTTGTTCGGCGCCGTGTTGCTCACCGCCATGAACGCGGCCGCTGTGGTGAAGCTCGCTACCGAATCGCCTCAGGTGGGCAAGCGGCTCGCTGCGCTCGGCATCGTGGTGGGCCTTGCAACGGCTGCGGCATACTCTTTGAAGGCGATTCGCTTCCTTTCGAACGGTACTAGACTGAAAGGATGACCGCCGAGCCCCACGACGCGCGCGCTTT